>CAYFVX010000758.1:0-2955 GCA_964346425.1 uncultured Chloroflexaceae bacterium
CAACCAAAATTTCGACAGGGAACGTTGAACCACCCCAAAACGTGCTCCCAACCCATACCCCCCCCCCCATCTTTTCTCCCACCCGTTTGCTAATCACCACCCCCAGCCCCGACCCGCCATAGCGACGGGCCATGGACACGTCACCTTGACTGAAGACATTGAAGAGTTGCTCAAGATGCTCTTGCTTTATGCCTACACCGGTATCGCGCACGCGGATATGGATGGAAAATGGCGAATGAGACAGGACAGCAGTATCAGTGGCAGCAGTTCCTTTATTTTCAAACGCTGCTCCGGCTAGATCCACCGTCACGACAATTTCGCCTTCATTGGTAAATTTGACCGCGTTACTCAATAAATTGACAAGTATCTGGCGTACTCGCGTGATATCGCCGACCAGATCGGTCGGGATGCGCTCATCTATGATATAGGCAAGATTCAGCCCTTTGCGTGCAGCATCAGAAGCAACCAGGTCGAGGGCTTCTTCCACGCATGTGCGCAGGTTAAATGGTTGGTGTTCCAGTTCCAGTTTGCCAACTTCAATCTTGGAAAGGTCCAGAATATCGTTGATGAGCGTCAGGAGTGCCTCGCCACTCAAACGAATGGTATAGACATATTCATATTGTTCCGAATCCAGATTGGTATCCAGCAACAGATTGGTCATACCAATAACCGCATTCATCGGTGTGCGGATTTCGTGGCTCATGTTTGCCAGGAATGCAGACTTGGTACGGGTGGCTGTTTCGGCCGCGTGCCACGCTTGCTCCAGTTCCCTTTCCACGCGTTTTTGTTCGGTAATGTCCATGATGAACGTCGCTTTTTTTAGCCGACCATCTGCGCCAACGATGCGGGCAGCATCTGCCAGAATGGAGAGTGGTTTGCCTTCACGAGTCACGACATTCCATTCGCCCCGCAACTCGGCCATACCTTCAATAAAGCGATCATGAAGATCGGCCAGCATCTGGCGGTCTTCGGGTGGCACGACCATGGTGAATGGTTGTCCAATCATTTCTTCCGCACGATATTTATACAGCCGGCAATAGGAGGGGTTGACATATTCAAAGACTCCATGTTCATCCGTGATACACACACCGGCCGGTGTCTTTTCAACAATAGTGCGGAACCGTTCTTCACTTTCGCGCAGTGCCTGCTCAGCTTTGCGCCGTTCCAGGAGTTCATGATTGAGTTGAAAGGTGCGTTCGGCGACCCGTCGTTCCAGTTCAACTTCGATTTTCTTATGAGCAGTAATGTCTTGAAAGGTGGTAAGGCTGGCCGGTTTCCCATCCCATTCTATTTCGACAACACGCATCTCGGTAAAATAGCGCGGAACAGCACTGTGCAAAACGTCCAGTTCTGCTTTGTGTTCTGCTACGATGGGAACACCGACTTCTTTCCCCAGCAACTCTTCGACCGTATGATTGAACAGGGCAGCAGCGGCGGGATTGACAAACAGCACGATGCCTTCATTGCTAATCACCACCACCGCATCCGTGCTCTGCTCAACCAGCGAACGAAAGCGAGCTTCATTCTCACGCAGATGGGTTATCTCCGCTGCATAGGCTGCATTGCTCTCTTCCAGCTCAGCAATGCGTTGATGTAATGTTGCTTTCTCTTCTTCCCAGGATGCACTTTGCTGTGCATCAAACGACTCAGACATAATTAACCCTCCACAACAAGCATGGCCGTTGTGAATATGTTTCCTACCTCATTGTTAGCAACTGCCAGGAAATCAGGATAGCATGTGCGCTAGTAGTTTACCATGAATTATCATACCCCATCGCTTTACGGATACCATCTTGCAAACTTCCGCATGTTTGCACCTGCCGCAGATCTGCATCCATTGCAACGAGTGCCTGGGCTATCTCTGGCCCTATACCGGTCAGGATAACTTTTGCACCCAGCAAGCCGACGGCCTGCGCAGTCTGCACCAGGCTCATCGCCACCTGTTCATCCACAGCCTGCATCCCTGTGATATCCAGAATAGCGATATGGGCATTGTGGTAGGCGACACCTTCCAGTAAGGTCTCCATAATCTGGTTTGCCCGTTCGCTATCAATCGTGCCAATCAAGGGCATCGCAATCACTCCATCCAGCAGGGGAAGAAGAGGGGTCCCCTGTTGACGAAGAGCCTGACTCTGGGCTTCGATAATCTGCTCTTTGCTCTGGCGCAGTTCCTCTTCTCGTTTAATTTCTCTGGTCATATCGCGGTGCAGGGCAGCGAGAGCCTGGGGTTGGTTATCGTCATCGCGTATCAGCATAACAGAAGCTTCAACGGGCAGGAGGCTCCCATCCTTGCATTGATAGTTGTTTATTTCCTGCCACAGGCCGTGCTCGAAAACTTGATGCATCATGTTTGAAGCACGCTCCTGTTCATCTGCTGGAAAGAAATCGGTGATGGAACGTCCCGAAAGATTATCCTCATCATCATAGCCATACATCGTCCGAAACGTCGGATTGGCATAAGTCAGTATGCCATGCAGTGAGAGCACTGCAATGCCCTCCGGTGCAATATCCGCCAGCGTATAAAACGTGCGGTTTTCGCGGTCCATGCGTTTGCGGTCGGTGATATCCATCATAACGCCGACAAGACCAGATATCTGGTCATTGGCATCCACAAACGTTACTTTCGAGAAGATAAAATCATGGCGTAAACCATCCGCGCAACGAACCTGGGCTTCGTAGGTCTGCGTGCCCGGCTGGTGGAAAAGTTTTTCATCCTGTCCTTGATAGACTTGCTTGAGGTCCGGGGGCAGAATGTGGGAGAGTTCTTGCAAGGTGTGTCCGACTATCTGCTCTTTGGGCAACCCAAGTATCTGGCTGGCAAAGAGCGGATTACAGTCTTGATAGCGTCCTTCTCTATCTTTATAAAAGACTGGACTGGGTATCGTGTTGATCAGGGCTTCCAGGAGTTGCAGCCTGATTTGCTGCTGTTCATCTTTTTCCTGCAAGCGTTGCTCA
>CAYFVX010000759.1:0-2953 GCA_964346425.1 uncultured Chloroflexaceae bacterium
TGCCGAGGGGTTGACGGATGAGGGGATTGCTGAAGAGCTGGGCATCAAACGTTCAACGGTGGAGACGTATTGGCGACGTGGACAGGCAAAGTTGCAGGCGCAAAATCGTGCGCATGCGGTGGCTATTGCGGTGCGTGAGGGTTTGATTTTATGAGATGGTGGCGGACGGGGTTGCCCTTCCACATCTATGGGTTGTTTGCGGTCAGTGCGGCCAGTCTGTTGTTGATTATCGGCAGTTTTCTGCATGCCTGGCAACTTCCCGTCACGCCTATTTCTGGTATTGCTCCCTATTCAGATATTTTGCTGGTACGCAATGGAAAAGTGACACGTTCGCCGGCGGGGCATTATGCGTTTGTTGATCTTCAGACAGGCGATTATATTCTCGAATATGATGGCATGACATGGGAACAGGCCCAACGGTTGAATATCCATGTGCTGAGCGAAAAACAGGCCGGCGATGCGGTGGGTATCTGGATCAAGCGGGGCAATGACATTCTCAAACGGACGTTGCCGGTGGCGCAACCGGATTTATGGGAACGGTTGATTTTGATTATCCCGGTGGTCAGTGCGCTCATATGCTGGTTACCTACCACATTTTTGCTGGGGAAGCTGAGCCAGGAACTGCTGGCACGTGATAGCCCACAACCGTTGCTGGCCTACCAGAGTGGCATTCCTCTCTGGTTTCTTGCCTGGCAGTCGGTGAGCATTGCGCAAAGCCTCAGTAGCCTCAAGTATCCGGTGGCTCTGCTGTTTATGGAGGCGTTGATTCCGGTCGCTGCGGTGCTGATTGCTATTTCCTCTTCGCCCTATCCGCTCGCTCCCCGTTCTCTGCGCCATCGGTGGTTGCTAGTTCCTCTGTTCGTTCTTGCGTTGCTGACCTCTCTTGTTATTTTGTGGTATGGCATTCAGTCGCCCTTTCCCAGTAGCGACTGGCGGCGGAGTACGCAGATTTTGCGCTCTTCGGATACGCTGGCTATCTGGGCCCGAATGGTGACGCTTGTCGGGGTGATGATTGCTGCGCTTTCGATTCTGGCAACGACGTCTTTCACTTCGCTGGTTGAGGCCCTGGAAGGGTTATCGCGCTTGAGTTCCCGACAGGTGCGTTATCTGTTTATGAAGCTTGCGCAGCGGGTCGAGACAATCTATTCACGCTGCCCCACCAGCCTGAAGGTGATTGCCCGCTTTCAGCTTATGATTGCGCTGGTGTATCTGGTTTTTGATCTGTTCCCTCGTTTGATTGGCGAAGGAAGTGGGGGGTATAGTGTGCTGTTTGCCGCTATTCCGTTGAGTTATCTGCTGTTGTGGAGTGATCTTTCGGGACAGGAGCAGGTCTGGCGCGGTATGAATATTATGCTTGGGTTTGTGCTGCTTATCCAGGTGCCCAATCTGGTGTATCGTTTCCTGACTTCTGATGAGGGGAGCAATCTGGGGGATACGCTGACGATTCTGTTTGTAGGTGGGGGGACTATTCTGGGCGGGTTGGCTCTGGCTCTGGACCAATGGCAACGGCAGCGGGCTTCGTCTGATGCGCTGCCACAGGCTATTGATGAGTTGTTTAGCCTGCAAACGCAGACAGCTTTCTGGAAGCATCTGGTTCAACAGGTCAGTAAGTATGTGGGGGTCAGGAATTGGATATGGATTGTGCAGGATACGCAATCTGCGTCCGCTTTGAGCAGGACGGTTGCGGTAAATGACCATGATGAGCGGGGACGGGAATTGCATGCAGCAGATGGGGATGTATGCCAGGTGATGTTTGGAAATGGGTGGCGGGTGATTGCCCGCACCCCTCAGGCACAACCCGACTGGCTTGATTCTGAGAGTGTCCGGGAAGTGCTTTCTCCACCTCCTTCGCAGCCCGATAGTGTGGTGGTCAATGGGTATGACTTACCGATGACGTTGATTTTTTTGCCGATTTACCGCGACCAGCAACGCCAGGAGATTTTGATTGCGGTGAACCCACAGTGGGTGCAGCATGGGGTGCGGTTGCTTGATCCGGCTATTGCTGGTCGTTTGAAGGATGCGGTGACGACGCTCCGTTTCGTGGAGCAGCAGCAGGAGCTTGCGCGTCAACAACATCGGCTGGCCGAGGAACGGCTGTTGCGGGCAGAGGCGTATCGTCAGTTGGAGCGCAAGCAGGCTGATGAGGCTCGTTCTGTCAGTCTTATCGCTTTTGCGTTGTTGCATAATGATGTGTTGCAGCGTATTCCGTTTCTGGCTGACCAGTTGCGACGTATGGCGAAGAAGAGCGACGACGAGGGGCAACGCGAGAAAATTGGCGATATGGTGCAGGAGATGGTGCGCATTGATGTGAAAATCCGTGAAATTTTACAGGATTTGCGGGTGCGTATTGCCAGAGAACAGCTTATTGATACGCTGCAGGATATAGTACGGCGGCATCAGCATCAGTATCCTGCGATCAATTTTGTCACGATTATCGAGCCGGAAGATCTCCCGTTGAATGAGGCACAGCGCGATCTGGTGTTTCTGGTGGCGCGGGAAGCTCTGGAGAATGCGGTGGAGCATGCTGCGCCAACCACTATTCAGCTTGCGGTGTGGCAGCAGGCCAGGCGGCTGGTGGTGGAGGTGAGTGATGATGGGTGCGGGTTCGCGTATGATCCTGCTCAGGCAAGTACCAATGCGCTCGGTTTGTTGCTGATGAGCGATTTGTCGGAAGCTCTGGGAGGGGTTTTTACGGTAGATACGCGGCCAGGGGGGGGGTGTCGGGTGCAGCTTGAGGTTGAGATTGAGATGGCGAAGAATGGTGTACAATTGACGAGTGACGAGTGACGAGTGACGAGTGATGGGTGATGAGTGATGATACCAGTGATGAGTGATGGGTGATGAGTGATGAGTACTCCAATGTACATTCTCGCGTGCGTAGATGAAGTCACCTGGCGAGGTTATTTTCTGAACCATCAACCGAACGTAACGGTTATTTTCTGAACCATCAACC
>CAYFVX010000760.1:0-2953 GCA_964346425.1 uncultured Chloroflexaceae bacterium
AGACGCCGTCGCCTTCGGCACCGACGGTCTCATCGCCCTGGCCGCCGGGATCGGTTCATCCAGGCGATTTTCGCCACCGAGATGAGCCCTGTTTTCGCTACACAGAACCAGTGGTGCCTTCCTGCGAGAAATCGGGGAAATGACACACCACATATGTTTGCACCAGTTCCTCCTCAAACATAATCCGTTCGGTCAGGTCACGTTCAAAAATAACTCGTCCATGCACCACTATCGCATACAAACGTCGGGGAGTTTCATGGTTCAAGGGCACGAGCACAACCATATCGGCATCCAGCAGGCGCACAAGCTCCTGCTCAATCTGCATTCTTCTGGCAGGCATAAGCACCTGACCGGTCAATATCACAAGGTCATAATCACTTTCCGGCATTGCATGCGTCCCAGAACGTACCCCGACCATGAAAGTGAGCAATATTTCTTCCTGTTGATCAAGATAACCGCGGATTGTTGCTATGATGGACATCAAAAGAAAGCAAGTTCTGGCGAGAATCCAGACGAAAACGCGTCTACTTGCACATGTCTGCTACCAGAACAGGAACCTGGGAAAGGGCATCATCAAGTTTATCCGCGTCACGCCCTCCTGCCTGCGCCATATCTGGCCTGCCACCACCACCGCCACCAACAATCTGCGCCAGTGCTTTGACCAGATTACCGGCATGATAGCCTTGTTTTACCAGTTCAGACGTTATCATCGCAAGAAACTGCGGACGGCTCTCTATGACAGTCCCCAGAACAATGACCCCACTGCCGAGCTTATCACGTAGCCAGTCGCCCATCTCACGCATACGCGTGGCGTCGGGAACATCAACCCGCGCAGCCAGCACCGCAACCCCATCCACCTGTTGCACCTGGTCAAGCAGTGTTTGCATCGTCTGCCGCATCGCTTGCGATTGCAGCGAATCCAGTTCGCTTCGCACCTTCTTCTGCTCACTCAGCAAAGTCTTGACCCGATCGACCACATTGGTTGGAGCAACTCCCAGACTGGTAGCAACCTCTTCAAGCGTCGCAACCTGAGACTGCACCCAACCCTCTGCCTGCCGACCTGTGACAAGCTCAATGCGGCGCAAGCCACTCCCAATGCTACTCTCATTGAGAATACGCACCAGACCAATTTCACCGGTGCGTTTGACATGGGTTCCGCCACAAAGCTCCAACGAGTCACGACTGGCAAAACGCTCGCCCACCCCACTGTCATTGCTCGTGATATGGACGAACCGCACCTTATCACCATATTTTTCCCCGAAGAGCGCAGTCGCGCCCATCTGAAGAGCCTGCTGATACTCGGTTTCATCCCATGTGACCGCACTATCAAAACGTACCCACGCATTCAACCGGCGTTCTATTTCGCGCAACTGCTCAGGATTTATCGGGCGCGTGTGGGTAAAATCGAATCGCAGACGTTCAGGCGCAACCAGCGAACCAGACTGGGCCGCGTGCTCACCGAGCACATCCCGCAAAGCACGATGGAGCAAATGGGTAGCCGTATGATTGCGCTGAATATCAGCCCGCCGCAACACATCCACCTTTGCCGTTACTCGCTCACCCTGCGCAATCGTGCCACGTTCTACTTTGCCATAGTGGACAATGATACCATGCACCGGTCGCTGCGTATCGTGGATGGTGACCTGCCCATTGGGAGCTTCCAACACCCCCATATCACCAACCTGCCCACCCGATTCGGCATAGAAGGGCGTGACATCGAGCACTATCTGGACGTGCTGCCCGGCAACTGCCGTACTGACATCATCACTCTCAACCACCAGCACCTGCACCTGACTCTCACTGGTAAACTGCGTATAGCCAACAAATTGTGTAGGCGGCACATCACGGTTGCTCCAGAGATCAACATCAGATTCCTGTCGGAACTGCGCAGCCGCCCGCGAACGTTCGCGCTGTTCTTCCATTGCGGCCGCAAAACCGTCCTCATCCACCGTCATGCCGTGGCTTTGCGCTATTTTTTGCGTCAGATCGAGCGGAAAGCCATCCGTATCCTTCAAGCGGAACGCATCATCGCCAGGGATAACCGTCTGCGCTGCACTCTTGAGATTCTCAATGATAGTGTCGAGCTTGACCAGACCACTGGAAAGAGTGCGCAGAAACTGCTGCTCTTCGGTATCGGTTGTTTCGAGAATAAACTGCCGCCGCTCCTCAAGTTGTGGATAGGCTTCGCCCATTTGCACAATCACCCGCTCGACAACATCCGCCAGAAAGGGACGATCAAAGCCGAGCAGACGGCCCTGATAGGCTGCCCGACGCAGGATACGCCGCAACACATAGGAGCGGCCACTGTTGCCGGGCAACACCCCATCTGCAATGAGGAAAGCAATTGCGCGGGTATGATCGGCAACCGCCCGATAGGGCGCAAGATTGGCACGATAATGGTTCTCGTCACGCCCAAGCAACTCAATGGTGCGGGCAATCAGTGGGGTAAAGACATCGCTCTCATAGGTAGAATGGACGCCTTGCAAAACCATCGCCATCCGCTCCAACCCCATGCCCGTATCCACTGAAGGGCGCGGCAACGGCTGCATGGTGCTGCGCTCAAACTGCATAAAGACGAGGTTCCATATTTCCACATAATCCGGATCGTCACTATTCACACCGCCGGCATGCATCGCATCAAGGTCATCACCAATATACATCGTAATTTCTGAGCAAGGACCACACGGGCCAATGTCCGCCATCACCCAGAAATTGTCTTTTTCGCTAAAGCGAAGGATGCGATCCGGCGAAGCACCTACATCCATCCACAACTTTTCTGCTTCTTCGTCTGCCGGAACACTTTCATTTCCTTGAAAAACGGTAAACCACAACCGCTCAACCGGTAATTGATAGACCCGGGTCAAAAGTTCCCAGGCCATGCGAATAGCATCTGCTTTGAAATAATCACCAAAGGAAAAGTTCCCCAACATTTCAAAGCAGATGCTATTCGCAT
>CAYFVX010000761.1:0-2950 GCA_964346425.1 uncultured Chloroflexaceae bacterium
GATGCTGCCATCTTCGCTGGAGATATGTGTCCAGGTGGCGGGGGATGCCGTTCCGCCGCTAGTATATTCTTCTACAGGCCCAGGCGTAATCGCAAGTTCACGATAGGTAGAACGGATTGTCTCACCAACCATGTCAAAATTGCTGTGCTCCAATGTGTCTGCCCCTTCAACAAACCCCATGGTGATTGAAGCGGGAACCTGGTTCATGACAGGCGTATTCCCATTTCGCCCCAGACCAAACACGATCATATTGTTAGACAGGTTGAAAAAGCGGTCAGTGTTTGTATCTTGTTGATCGCTGGCAAAAAAGAAAACACGCGGGACGACATTATGGTTGTTCGTACAGCCATCATAATCGCCAAAATAGGCCCACTCTTCTCCAACAATGTCTGCATTGAAGTCATCACCAGTGGTACCGCCTATATGGGTAATGTTGGTTCGTGTTCCATCCGACCGGGTATAGAAGTCCTGATGGCAGTCAGGCGAAGTAGACGCTGTGTCAAGACCATTGGTGTCACTATTGTGGTGACCACCCGGTGTGCCCTCATACAGGAACCAGTACCTGTCATTATCAGCAATTTTGGTCACGGTGCCCCGTACATAGTCGGGATAGAATTCCCATGTCATAGCCCACTGGTTATCCGTGCTCTCGGCCGAGAGCGTTGCTTTGAGCGGACCTTCAGCAACAAGCTCAGTGGTAGCGTCCATCCCATTGTAGCTTTCTGATCCGCCGGTATAGCCCGGATGGGCCCATTCACCTAGATTGGGAATACCGCGGTAGCGACTCTGGGAAAGGGTTTCTATTGTTTCCGGAGAGGTTGGCTCATCATTATATGCAATCCAGTCGTTCCCATCGCGGTCTATCACGCTTGAGAAACCAGCCCCCTGCTTTTGGAAGAAGAAAGACGCGTTGAGGGTGGTACCATCACTTTGATAGGTGTCTACCTGGAAGGCATCCTGCGCTTCATCGGTGGTGTTGCTGACCTGTACACGGTCGGTAAAACTGGGCGCACTGAAACCCGTGTTTGTTGTGTGATAGTAGACATCAAACAGGCGGGTCTCGTTACTGTTTGTGGTGCCATCCATCAAAAAAGTGAGGGTTCCTTCACCGTCATTCGTCTCATCAAACTGGTACACCACTGAATGGTCAATCTCATCGCCATTCGAGTCCACTTCAACAACACGGATGGAGTTGACATCAAAGTCTGTGGTCCCCAGGGTTAGTTCTTTTTCAGCCACGGCATCGTTGCGTGGATATCCATTTGCATTGACTTCGATACGGATCCGCCGGTTACGGTCTGGATATTGCCATTCACCAGCGGCTTGTGTGAGATTCGTCATTCTGAGGTTGATGATTGCCAGCATGACAATCAGTCCCATTGTTGCAAGTATGCGCATTGCTTTCATAATCCTTAGGGAGAGAAGGGCTGCATGCCATAATAAACAAGAAAACTCTCCCCTTTCCTCCTTTTCACTAAGAAAAAAATGCTTAAAATCCTACTCTCGTGCCGATACAGCAATTCTCTATTTGCATTGTAAATTCCTGGTGTCCTTCGTTTGTCTTACTGAAAAGAAATGTCCAACAGGCAATTACAAGCCACGTGGGATTGCTGTAGTATCCAAAAATGGTTAAACCTATCCCAAAAGTTAATTTTAGGTAAATGAGACGATGTCAAGGAGGAACGTTGTGGTAAACGAAATCTACTGTAATGATTACAAGCAACATCATATCACAAAATGTGTGTTTTGTCTATAGAAAAAAAGCACCAAAAAACAAGGGATTTCCTTTAAGAAACGTTAAGGTGCAAGATTGTATGTTTTATTGTTAAAAAAGTTAAGTATATCTACGATATGTTTTTGTTTTCATTAAAAAAAGTTAAGCATATCTACGGTATACTTTTGTCTCGTTAAAAAAGTTAAGTTGCAAGATTGGTCCATCTGATGAAACATCCTTCTCCAGTGCGGTTTCCACGCGAGGGTCATGTCAAAGTCCGAAAACTCCCTGGGAGCGTGGGCAACCTGCCCGCCCCGATGCAGGCGAGCCGCCTGCATTGGGGCGGGCAGGTTTACCAACAGAGTCTGAGAAAGGGGGAGGGCACCATCTCGCAAGGCACACGGAGCTTTGCGTTACGTCATGCGCGGTATCGAGGAATTGCCAAAACGAAACTCCAACACCTCCTGGTGGCGATTGCTATGAATCTGACCCGGTTTATGGCATGGGTCGTTGAGCATGCGCAGGGACCGGACGGAGGGAAACGGGTCCTGGCGTTTGCACGGGCGTTCGCCAACAGTGCGGGGGCTGCGTGATACAACGCGGGATAACACAGAATAAATGTACTAATATTTACCAACAGAGTCTCAAAACCGCTGCGACGATCCCCGACAGGGTTCTTGCTATCGAAAAATCTCTACACATGTGAGGTTTAGCCCCCTCGGCGGGTGGCACCCCGCAGGGAGCGCATGGGAACCTGGTTCCTCACACCCCCACTGGTAAACCCCGCTGAGCGGGGACTGCGTCCCCCTATGGGTGTCACCTGCGGGTGCGTGAGGGAACCAGGTTCCCTCACGCTCCCCTTTGGCGTGGGGTTTATGGTTTTTTTGACTTCGTCGAAAACTGGACTTTGTCCATTTCTTGCTGCGCAGCAGCAATGCCCTGGTGTCACGCAGAAGCGTGACTGCTTGCTCGCTGGCGGTTTCGCCGCCAACCCGATTGGCGTGGGGTGTGGAGGTTTTTCGACGAAGTCGAAAAACCTCCACACCCCACGAAAGGGGCCGTTTTGCGGGACGTGTTGTCCCGCAAGCTCCCCATGCGTTTTGCGTGGTTTTTTTGCCCATCGCCGTTTTTAGCGACATGAAAAAATTCCAATATGGCATTCTTATGCTGAATACAGAGCCTTGTACATTTGGGCCAAAGGCCAAAGTCTAGGAAAAAACCATAAACCCCACCAGA
>CAYFVX010000762.1:0-2950 GCA_964346425.1 uncultured Chloroflexaceae bacterium
GTATTGTATTGCAATGCTTTGAACACTCCATGGTTTCCTTAAATTTTTATGTTAAGCAAGAAACACGAGGGGCCTGGCCTCTCGCAACTCACGCTTGATTCATCCTGATAACACACCGCCATGATAATTGGTTCCTGTACTATTACGCTGTATTTACCTGCGGTCCATTCACTCAAGGAAAAACGACAAATCGTCAAATCGCTCATTGCCCGCATCCGCAACGAATTCAATGTCTCTATTGCCGAAGTCGGCGCACAAGACCTGTGGCAGCAGGCAATCCTCGGCATAGCCTGTGTCTCAAGTTCACAGAAATATGCGCACGGGCAGTTACAAGCAGTTGTCAACTTCATAGAACAACAACGACCAGATATCCCGCTCATCGGGTACGAAATTGAGATGATGTAATGCCAACAACTGAAATACTCGCTATCGGCTCAGAACTCCTGCTCGGCGTCACTGTAGACACAAACAGTGCCTATCTTGCCCGCCACCTGACCACAATGGGCATGGAACTGACCCGCCACGTCGTCGTAGACGACGACCGCACCAATATCGTCGCTGCGCTGAATGATGCCCTCAACCGTGCGGACTTCGTCTTGTGTACCGGCGGGCTTGGGCCCACGCTGGATGACCTGACGCGGGAAGCCGTCGCGCAGGCACTTGACCGGCCGCTGGAATTTCGCCAGGAATTGCTAGACCAGATAGCCGCCCGCTTTGCCGCCATGCGGCGAACCATGAGCGAAAGCAACCGCGTGCAGGCATACGTGCCGCAGGGCGCACGCCACCTCCCAAATCCACACGGCACTGCGCCGGCCTTCCTCGTGAAAGACCCCCGCGGCACCGTCATCGTCCTACCCGGCGTTCCGCTCGAAATGCGGGTTATTTTTGAACAGCAGGTTGTCCCCTACCTGCGCGAAGAACGCGGCATCCGCACCGTCATCCTGGTGCGTACCTTCCACGTGGCTGGCCTGGGCGAAAGCATCATCGGTGAACGCATCGCCGACCTGATGAAACTTCCCAACCCGACCATTGGCACCTCGGCCAAACAGGGCCGCTGTGAGGTCCGCGTCACTACCCGCGCAGAAAGTCAGTCCGCCGCAGAAACTCTGCAGAACCCCATCATCACTGACCTGCACAAACGGTTGGGCGAGCATCTGGTGGGCGAAGAAACGCCAGCCGAACAGGTCACCCGCCTGCTGCGTGAACAGGGATATACCCTCGCACTGTTTGAAAACACGCCGTCTGCTCCCTTCTACCACGCATTAAACAACGTGCCAGATGGTATGCAGCAGGTGCGTGGCATCGTGCTTGCGCCAGAGATGAACGAACTATTACCCGTTGACGAACAGGCAGATATCCTCGCGCTGGCACGCGCCGGAGCCGAAAGCGTACAAACGCGCTGGCAGAGTGACCTGGCACTTGGCATCCAGATTGCAACAACACCAGACAACGGCGGCATGACGCAGATAGGCGTGGTACTGCTTACACCACACGGCGAACAGAAAACCAGTCGTCACTTTGACCTGCAGCAAAAAGAATTCTGGGAATATGTCGGCAATCTTGCGCTGGAGGTGCTGCGGAAATATCTGTTACATTGATAATAAAGCGAAACAAAGCCACCGATTTTATCGTACCATAAACATACAGAAGACAACACCTTTGAGTCCATGAAACTATGAAGGAGGTTTTTCCGTGGACATTGGTCGAGCGTTCGCATTCGTGACGGAAGACGAAGAATGGCTGAAGAAAATCCTGATCGGCGGCTTGATTATCTGGATACCAATTATCGGTCAGTTAGCCATATACGGTTACACGTTTGAAACGGCCCGCAATGTTGCGCAAGGTCATCCGCGACCACTCCCCGACTGGACAGACTTTGGCAACAAGCTGATGAAGGGCTTGTATGCGATAATTATTCAAATCGCCTACTCCCTTCCCGTGATCATTCTCTCCTGTGTCTTGCTGCTACCTCTTGTGCTCTTGCCGCAAAGTGAAGAAACAGCCGTAGCCGGTACACTGGTTCTGTTCTGCCTGGTACCGGTCATCATAGTATTGAGCATCGCCATCGGATTTATCACCCTGGTTGCCCAGACACGTTATGTGCAGACCGATACATTAAGTGCTGCATTTGAGTTTCGCACCGTTTTCCGCATCGTGCGCGAATCGTTTAGTGACTGGATCATGCTTTTCCTCACCACTATCCTGGCTGGTCTGGCAGCATCAGTGGTAGGGGGTATTGTCTGTGGTATCGGTGTGTTCTTTACCAGCGTCTATGCCTATGCAGTCAGCGGTCACGCAATGGGCCAGATTATTGCCAAACAACGTGGTGGGGCAGGTGGGGCAGATATTGGAAACATTCCACCAGCCTATGGCTCGTCGGCCTGACGTCACTGAAGATACAGCGAGGGATCATGACCGATGAACAGACAAACACACGTGAAGCACTCCAGGACGTTCTTGATGAAATACAAGAATCGCTGGACATCGGTCATGCTGTCTCACCCAGGCATTTTCAAGCACGTGAATTGCTCTACCCCTCGAATATGCTCTCGTTGCTCCGCTTGCTCTTGCTCCCCATCACCATCTGGTATTTGCGCCAGCCCGGTCGCCAGCAAACTGCCCTTTTCTATATGGGGCTGGCAATGTTCACCGACGTGATTGATGGGCCCATAGCCCGCGCCCGCAACGAAGTCTCCAACCTGGGCAAAATGCTCGACCCGGTGATTGACAAGCTTATGCTCAACTCAACCGCCATTACCCTCTCGCAAAAATATGGATTGCCCTGGTGGATAACCGCGCTCTTTCTGGCGCGTGATGTGGGGATTCTGCTGGCGGCAGCGATATTGCTTTCCCAGCGCAAAGGCTACGTTGTCCAATCGCAGCCCGCTGGCAAAAGCACCACCGTGCTGCTGACAATCGCCCTGATGAGCTATCTGGTCGGCGGCTCCCG
>CAYFVX010000763.1:0-2944 GCA_964346425.1 uncultured Chloroflexaceae bacterium
GTATTTTTTCCATTCACCATCGTCAATACGCGCCATTCTTCGGCCTGTAGATTGATGTCCGAAGAACCCGACGTAGGGTTGGGCACCAGACGAGGAATCATTGCAAGAGAAGGGCCTGTATCTTCCTCTTCTTCCTCCCGCTCCTGCCAATCATCCTGGCGCATGATCCCTTCCATGATAATCACTTCATTGCTGACCGTAATGGTCGGTTCATCAATGATGACATTATCATGAAAGTGGAACGGGCCAGAAGAGACAGTAAAGAACGTATAAACTGCCTCCATGGGAGCAAGACCGGGTAATTCTGCCCCAATTATTTTCCCGTCACGAAAATATATTCGACCTTTGAATACTTTCGACCCACGGTGACCTTCAATCTCCACTGAACCGGTCTTTTTGCTGAGGTCCACAAGTTGAATAATATCCGTCAGTGGAAACTCACTAAGATCGCCTGCAAGCGCTTTCATATGCTACAGCTTACTAATTACGAGTTTACTAATAGCTTTGAGCGTATCAAAGACGCCCTGCCCGGTAGGTGCGGTTGCCTCAAAGCGAGTCCAGTTCATACTATTCAGATACTTATCAAGCACCGGGACAGGCAACGCTGTCGGGAGGTCTCGCTTATTGTATTGCAAAACTATCGGAAACTCCTGAAACTTTTTATTCTGGCGGGTAATGTTTACGGCCAGCTCTTTCAGGCTCTTAATATTTTCTTCTAACTTATCTTTCTGGGAATCAGCCACAAAGACCACTCCATCCGAACCGTTTAACACAGCGACCCGTGTGCGTTCATACAAAACCTGTCCCGGAACGGTGTAGAGATGAAACCGTGTTTGGAACCCGCGCACTTTCCCGAGATCGAGCGGCAGGAAGTCGAAGAAGAGAGTACGCTCCGTCTCTGTCGCAATAGAAAGCAAATCACCTTTCGCCCCACTCGGTACCTGCCCGTGAATATACTGAAGATTAGTCGTCTTGCCACACATACCGGGGCCATAATAGACGATTTTACAATGTATCTCACGTGCTGCAACGTTGATCAGAGCCATAGATTATTCTCTCACAAGGCTAAAATTTGTTGATCAGAGCAAAAAGGAACTAAAATTCTCGGATATTTCCGATGGACGGCCCATACGCCCATTTTCCCCATATCGGGGCAATACCTGATACATTCCTGCAAAGACGAACATGGATGAACTGCTCTGACGATCCGTCTTTCTTTAAGCTCATTCTTCCTGCTATAGGGAAGCAAACATTGTCTCTCCATGCAGGCAGCAACCATCCAAAGACCAGACCGCTGTCAATCACGAAAGAGCAGATCTATCGTATCTTCCATAGATGTCCGGAAGGAAGACCCCAAAACCTCATCTCGTGCTTTGTGCTGGTGTCGGACACGATCCAGCACCGCCGCCAGTTCATCGGTCGCCTTCTTCGTCAATACTTTGACCAACCCGATGTGCGTGCCTTTATTGAAGATAACGCACAAAATCCATTGCTCTTCTATCAGAGCAATAAAAATATTCTCACGCACACCTTGCTGGAAGAGCATTCGGAAATCTTTTTCGCGCAATAACTTGGCAACTTCACGTGATGAAGCAAAGGTGCCGGCAATCAACGCACCAAGGGCGGTAATATCCTGACGACTACCATCACCTTGTGATGCAATGACCTGCCCACTTTTATCGAGGAGCAACGAGTAGTTACCACCAGTATCTTCAACCAGGTGATTCAGGCATTCCTCAATCTGCGCGATCTCATCTGAGGGTACGATCAAGCTTGTGAGTTGTGGATCCATCGTCACCTGCCTTGTGTCTCCATTATTGGGTAATCCCGATCCTTTAACCTACTGCAATTATAACACATTCACTGTCAAATTGCTTCTAACGCTTCTGCCAATTCATCACGATGCAATGCTACCAGAAATCGCATATAGCCCAATTCTTCACGAGCGTTTGTTACCAGCAGCAACATTGCCTCGTGGTTTATCGTTTCAAGTAAAACCACGCCCGCTTCATACTCCAGCAATATCTGCGCCGCATCACCTTTTTCTATTTCTCGTCCCAGCGACTCCGCCATAGCGATACCATTTGAGGCGACCGCACAGATTGCATCTACATCTACACCGGGCAGAGCGGAACTCTCTATCAACAATCCATCATGGGCAACGACGGCAGCCAACTCAACACTCTCGAGTACTCGGAAGCACCCTAGCAGGCTCTTCATGTCATTGCTCATAGAGCCTTCTCCTTACTGATGCGAGTCGTTATTAGCATAACACAGGGTACCCTTTCTGTCGAGTCTTCAAGCCACTTTTATGACAGCTCTATGCGATATTTTCAAGAACCCCCGTCACCACTTCTATCGCCCGACGGTAGTCATCCAGGATAACATGCTCGTCTGGGGTGTGGTCAAGCCGCGAGTCCCCCGGCCCATAGGCCACAATAGGAATCTGCCAGGCGGGTCCTGCTACATTCATATCCGAGGTACCGGTCTTATGCACAAATCCTGCTTTCCCCCCAACTGAACGAATGCTTCGCACAAACGCATTAGCCAGCCGGGTTGAGCGTGGACTGCGAAAAGCCGGACAGGCTCCCTCAAACTCTATCTCAACTGCTTCATCAGCATAGGTGCGGAGGGTCTCTGCCAGTTCAAGCGGCTCTATTCCCTCTGGTAATCGCAATCCAATCGTTGCTTCCACCCGATCATACAACCCATCGCTGCTACTGCACACATGGCGCAGGGATGGCATCAAAAGATCAAACAATTTCTGCCGCCCGGCATTCCATTCACGACAATATTGCTGCACAGCCTCCCAGAAATCTACCATATACTCCGGCGCAGCTCGCTCCTCACCTGCGCTATGTGCGCCTGGCTGCACCCGACGATAATGCACCAGCAACCGTCCTTTGTAACCGAGGGTTACGCGATCCCACTGACTTGGTTCACC
>CAYFVX010000764.1:0-2942 GCA_964346425.1 uncultured Chloroflexaceae bacterium
GGCTCCGCTGGCAGAACTGGTAACTGCCAGGACGGGGGGCAATCCGTTCTTTCTCAACGAGTTTTTGAAATCGCTGCATGCGGAGCAGCTTATTACCTTCAACCAGAACCAGGGACTCTGGGAATGGGATCTGCCAGAAATCCAGCGGCGCGATATTACGGATAACGTCATCGAACTTATGGCGGGCAAGGTGCAAAAATTGCCGGATGAGACCCGCCAGGTCCTGCGGCTGGCTACCTGTATTGGGAACCAGTTTGATTTATACACGCTGGCAGTCATTTACCAGAAGACGCAACAGGAAACCGCGAACGATTTGTGGCAGGCCCTGGTAGAAGGTCTGGTCTTTCCACTGGATGAAAACTACAATCTGGTTCGTCTGGATGTGAGTGGTTTGACGAACGAAGTATCCGCGCATTATCGGTTTGCGCACGACCGGGTGCAGCAGGCCGTCTACTCGCTTATTGCGGACGAAGAGCGGCAGCAGGTCCATTTCCAAGTGGGCAACCTCCTGCTGGAAAACTTGACTGAGGAGGAGCAAGAGCACCGAATCTTTGACCTGGTCAACCAGCTTAACCAGGGACGGTCCCGCTTGCCGAACCACGAAGAGCAGCAACGGTTGGCTCGCTTGAACCTGCTGGCTGCGCAGAAAGCCAAAGCCTCGGCTGCCTATCGCCCGGCGTTTGCCTATGCACAAACCAGTGTGGAAATGTTGCCCCCCACTGCCTGGGAAGCGAGTTATGACCTGGCACTGAGCACACATCTGGAGGCTGGCGAAACGGCCTACCTGAGTGGTGATTATACGCAGATGGAGCAACTCGTTGACATCGTTTTGCAGCAAGCCAGCAATAATCTTGACCGGGTGCAAGCGCATACGATTGCAATCCAGGCAGAAGGCTCAAAAAACCAGCTTCTTGCCGCTATTCATGCCTCGCGGCGTGCGCTGGCATTGCTGGGGATTGAGTATCCTGAGCAGATAACATTTGCGGATGCACTGGCACGTTTGCAACAAACGCAGGAGATGCTGGCCGGCAGAAAGATTGCCGATCTGGAAAACCTGCCGGAAATGACCGACCCGGATAAACTGGTGGCGGTGGCTCTGCTCGAAAAAGTGAGTGCGCCAGCCTATATGGTTGACCCGCTGTTGTACGTTCTGCTGACGTGCGATATGGTCCAACTCTCGGTTGAGCATGGAAACTCGCCGCCCTCGACGGTCGGGTATGTTGATTATGGTATTTTGCTCTGTTCCATTCTGGGAGCGATAGCGGATGGGCAGGAATTTGGCAAACTTGCGCTTCGTCTGGTAGACAAATTCAATGCCAAAGCCTTCGAGACGATAGTGCTATTCATTTACAATGGGCTTATCCGCCACTGGCAGGATCCGTTGCGCTATTCCCTGAAGCCGTTGATGCAGGGCTATCAGACCGGGTTGGAAACTGGCTTTCTGATGCATGGGACGCTTGCGCTGGCTTTGCGCCATGTCAATGCCTATTTCGCCGGCGAAGAGCTGATACCGCTTGCGCAGGAGATGGGTCAGGCTCTTGAATCTATGCGCCAGTTGAATCAGTTTATGGCGTTTGGCGTGCTGGAAATCTACCATCAGGCGGTTTTGAATATCACGGCACAGTCGGACGACCCGCTTCGCATGGTCGGCGAACACTATGATGAAAAACAACGGTTGCCCTTCTACCAGGAAACAAACAATACGACGGCATTGTGTATGCTGGCGTTGAACAAGCTTATCCTGGCCTATCTGTTTGAACAGTATGAACAGGCGGTGGAACAGGCTGAAAGAGCCACGCAGTATTTGAATGCGGTGCAGGGTCAGTCGAATGTTGCGGTGTGTCTCTTCTTTGAGGCTCTGGCATGCCTGGCACGTTGTCATGCGGTTTCTGAAGCGGAACAGGTGCCGCTGCTCGATAAGGTGCAAGCCAATCTGCAACAATTGGAAACCTGGGCAGGTCATGCGCCATCCAACTACTACCACAAGTGTGAGCTTATCAAGGCCGAACGGGCGTATGTGCAGGGTGATAACGTGGCCGCACGTGAGCATTATGACAATGCCATAGAGCAGGCGGTGGATAATGAGTATGTCAATGAGGAAGCTCTGGCAAATGAACTCGCCGCACGGTTTTATCTCAGCCGCAAGCAGCGGCATGTTGCCCGTCACTATCTACGCGATGCGGTCTATGCGTATGCACGCTGGGGGGCAATTGCCAAAGTGCAGCAGTTGGAGCAAAAGCACCAGGAAATGCTGGGACAGATGACCTATGCCACAATGGTACGGGGCACGTTGACCACCTTTACGACCACGACCACGACGACCCGAACGACCGAGCACAACGTGGGCGTGCTTGATTTCATGAGTATTCTCAAGGCTTCACAGACATTGTCCGAGGATATCCAACTGGAACGTGTGTTGAAGAACTTGATGCGTATTGTTATCGAAAATGCCGGGGCCGAACGTGGTTTTCTGCTTCTGCACAAGCAGGGACAGTGGGTCATCGAGGCGAGCAGCGAGATAAGCAGGAGCGATATTACCGTGCTGCAATCGCTGCCGGTGTTGGCAGCGGGGGAGACGCCGCGGTTGCCGCTCACCATCTTGAACTATGTGACGAATACGCTAGAACATGTGGTGCTGCATGATGCTCTGCATGCAGAGGAATTTGCGCAAGATGCCTACATTCTGGCACACCAACCGCGTTCGGCGCTGTGTCTGCCGTTGCTGCACCAGGGCAAGTTGCAGGCGTTGCTGTATCTCGAAAATAATCTTGCGCCCGGCGCGTTTACGCCGGAGCGTTTGCAATTGCTGGATTTGCTTTCCTCGCAGGCGGCCATGTTTACAGCCATTGCTGCACCTCCCTTGGTAATTTATAAACATCCTTAACTTATAATAGCCATAGAAAAAAAATATGTCAAATTTCTTTTTATTTTTTTCTTGACAA
>CAYFVX010000765.1:0-2941 GCA_964346425.1 uncultured Chloroflexaceae bacterium
CTGCCAGTTACCCGTTCTTTATTCCGATGCCGCTCAGTCCCATCGGGACGATGGGGGCGTTTATTGCGATGAAGTCGCCACCGCCGGACCGGCGGGCGTTGCTGGCTATTGCGATTGCTGGCCCTATTGCAGGGCTGGTGGTGGCTATCCCGGTGCTTTTCATCGGATTGTATCTTTCCAATCTTGAACCACTGCCACCACCGCCTTATTTTATTGAAGGGAATTCGCTGCTGTATGTGGCGATGAAGGTTGCGGTCTTTGGGAAGTTTTTGCCGCAAGCGAGTGCCAATGGAACAGAGACGATAGATGTGATGCTGCACCCGGTGGCTTTTGCTGGCTGGGTGGGGTTGCTGGTAACTGGTTTGAACCTCATTCCGGCCGGTCAACTGGATGGCGGGCATATTTTGTATGCGTTGTTGGGGCCACAAATCGCGCAGAAGGTCACCTGGGCGATTGTGGGGTTTCTGCTCATCGCGGGCTTTCTCTGGTGGTACGGCTGGTTTATCTGGGCGGTGTTGATTTTTTTGCTTGGCCGCCACCGCGCCACCTTGCTCAATGAACTGGTGCCGCTTACCCGCTGGCAACAAATGCTTGCGGTGTTTGGGCTGGTGCTGTTTGTGCTGGTTTTCACACCTACGCCAATTACCGTGGTTCAACCCGAACCGCTTTTGTAAATATGAAGGCTTTTTTGATAGCTGTGAGAGGAGACAAGTATGGAAGAATTACGCCCGATTTGTGTTGTGCAGTATGGTCTGGGGGCAACTGGCCGGTCCATTGCTCGTTTGATTGATCAGACCCCGGGCATGAAGCTCGTTGGCGGGATTGACCAGGATCCTTCGCTGGCTGGTCGTGACCTGGGCGAGGTGACTGAGTTGGGCCGAACACTGGGTGTTGAGGTCTCGAGCGATGCGGAGGAGGTGCTGGCTGCTACGCGGCCGGATGTGGCGATTGTTGCCACGCAGTCGTTGTTGAAGCGGGTCTATCCACAACTTACAAGCTGTTTGCAGGCGCGGGTGAATGTTCTTTCGACCTGTGAGGAGCTGGTGTATCCGTATGCGAATGAGCCAGAACTTGCCAGTTCGCTCAATCAGCTTGCGTTGCGCAGTAATGTGACGTTGCTGGGGGTGGGGGTCAATCCTGGTTTTATTATGGATGTGTTGCCGCTTATGCTGACCGGCCCTTGCACGTGTGTCAATAAGGTTACGGTCACGCGGGTGGTAGATGCGACGTTGCGGCGAGCCAGTTTGCACCAGCGCATTGGGGCCGGGTTGACAGCGGTGGAATTCCGCGAGCATATGGCGGATTATTGCAATCGTCATATCGGGCTGAAGGAGTCGTTGCATATGATTGCCGACCGCTTTGGCTGGACGGTGGAGCGGATTGATGAGCAGATAGAGCCGCTGCTGACAGATGATTGGGTGCGCACGGAGACGATTGTTGTGGCTCCGAATCAGGTGATGGGGTTGCATCAGGTTGCTACGGGGATTGTTGAGGGACGTGAGGCTCTGGTGCTGGATTGGAAGACGGCGGTTGGTATTCAGGAGACGTATGATTCGATTGTGATTGATGGTTCTCCGCCTATCAATGTGCGGTTTGATGGTGGGTTGCATGGAGATCAGGCGGCGGCGGCAATGGTGTTGCATGCTATTCGCCCAACGTTTCTGGCCCGTTGCGGGTTGTTGACGTTGATGGATATTCCGCCGATTTCGTATCATGTTGCTTCGTAGGGGTTTGGCGGTGGCAACCCTTTGCGCATGCTGGACTTTGTCCATTTGCGCAAAGGGACAAAGCCCAGGTAAAGGGGAAACAGGATATTCGATTGAGCAGAATACCTGCCCTGATTCTGCCCTCCATCCGTGGCATTCTCAATGGCAACAGGATACCAGAATTACTCATCCCAATCGGTAGAAAATCGTTTTCGGGTAGCTCGTTGCGCATCCCGTGGGACATGTGAGCTCTCCCATCCAGGGAGAGGGGCTTCGGGGAGCAGGTGGAAGCGTGGCGGAATGTCCGCCTGCCCGGACCATTCTCCATTCTCACGTGAAAATAAACCGTTCTTATACGATACCGTGTCCGCCTCCTCACGGTCGCGGATCGTCCGGGTGTCCGCTCCCACCTTTTTTCATACCGTACCATGCCCGTCATTTCCCATTCCCCATTCCCCATTCCCCGCTCGCCTTCACGCGTCATCAAGCTCCATCTCATCGCGCACCAGCACATCCACCGGTACGCCAAAGAAATCGGCTATCTTGAAGACAATCTTTGTGCCGGGGTTTTTCCTGCTGCCATTCTCCAGCAGGACAATATGGCTTCGGGCAACTCCAAGCTGGCTTGCAAGTTCCTTTTGTGACAATCCCCGTCTTTCCCGCAATGTACGCAGTTTCTCTGCAAATCGCTCGAGCATGACGTTTCCTTGACGTGCGTCATGGTATCTGGTATGATGGCGGGTGTTACTACAGTAACACCTCTCCGCTCTCCGCACTCATCAGTTGGAAGCGATAGTGCGGAGGGACGTTCATTCGTAGGGAAACCTACTGCGTTCATGATACACGATTTTTTGATTTGTTGTGCAACCAGAAAGGAGCAAGCAGCATGGGGCTGTATGCATTGGAGGAACTTACGCGCAAATGGCAGCATGAGCAGTTGACGGCGGAGCAGATGATCGGGCAACTGTTGCAGCACGTGGGCGTGCTGTATGAGCGCGTGCGGCTGCTGGAGCGACGACGGGCAGCCAGGGGAATGGAGCATGGGCCGGACAGTCGGGCTGACGGGCAGCCGGGTAGCCGAACGCAGAGGCGCAAAGACGCAGAGGCGCAGAGGGAGTAAGTAATGGAGCATGGAACATGGGGAATGGGGAATGGAGCATGGGCTGGGCAGAGGGAATACAGCATTGCGTTTGTTTGTGTCGAATTTGAGGGTTACCACGCTCGCCCCCCTTCCC
>CAYFVX010000766.1:0-2935 GCA_964346425.1 uncultured Chloroflexaceae bacterium
GCGCACGTCAGTAAGCGGATATTTCCCTTTCGTAAGCACATTTTGTTCCGCTCCCGCTTCAACTGCCTCAACCGCTTCGCTGTCGCGGACGTTTTTCATAGCTCTCCATCCCATCCATGCGGACGACGTAGTTGCTCTTTGGAGCGGTGGTCATGGCGCAGTGGTTGCCCGCGTGGTCAATGGCGATAATGCTCAGGAACATGCGCTCCGGGTCTGGGCGGAGTGCCAGCACATCACGCAAAGCTTCCTGACAGGCGGCTTGCAGCGTATAACCCTGTTTGAGGTAGAGCACGACGCTGTGTGCGGTGCATGTGCGCATTGCCAGTTCGCCCCAGCCGGTACAGGCGGCCGCGCCGTAGCGGTTATCCGCGTATTGCCCCGCGCCGAGAATGGACGAGTCGCCCACGCGCCCTGGATATTTCCATGCACCGCCGCTGGTACTGGCGGCCGAGGCTATCTGCCCCGCGCTATCCTGGGCGATGATGGTAACGGTGCCAGTGCTCATCACGCGCTCCGGGTCGGTTATCAGGTCTTTGGTATGGTTCAGCAGTCGCTCGTGCATATGCTGCTCGTCGGCGAATACGTCTGGTACTTTCTGCTCAATGCCCTCGCGCCAGGCGGCAGCCGCTGCGCTGCTCAGTGTTTCTTCGCGCACAAAGCCGGCGCGTTGTGCAAACAGGGCTGCCCCTTCGCCCACCAGCATAATGTGTGGCAACTCTTCCAGTACGCGGCGAGCGATGCTGAGGGGGTGGCGGTAGCCACGCAGGGCACCCACCGCACCTGCGCGGAGCCGTGTGCCCTCCATCAAAGAAGCATCCAGCTCGACCTCGCCCAGCAGGTTGGGATAGCCGCCATAGCCGACGGTGTGCTCCTCCGGGTTATCTTCAACCATCCTTGCAACCACTTCTACGGCGTCCAGGGCCGAGCCTCCCTGCTCCAGCACCTGCCAGGCGGCATCCATACCAATCTCTCCATTGCGACTCGCGATCAGGAGCATGTCATCGTTCCTTTCTCTCTTCGAGATAGCCATGTTCGTGGCATTCTTCGATAAATTGTGCATACAGTTCTGCATAACGTTGCGCGACAGCCTGTGGCTCAATCCGTTGTCGAGTTTGTACCATCGCACGCGTGGCGGTTATCAGGTTGGGATAGAGTGTTGAGCCGCCGGCGGCCAGCACTGCTGCGCCAAATGCGGCTTCCGGGTGTTGCGGAACGATGAGCGGACGGTTGAGGATGTTGGCGCGGATTTGCAGCCAGACGGGGCTACGGGTTCCGCCGCCGGTGACATAGACGGCTTCATCTACTGTGGCCCCCAGTTGGATGAGGGTGTCATAGGCCAGGCGTTCGATATAGCCGACGCCTTCCAGACATGCGGTATAGTAGCCTTCCGCGTCAGTTTCGCCCACCAGAAATCCACGCGCGGATGGGTTGACAAAGGGGAAGCGTTCCCCACTCCGTTCCAGCGGGTAGCACAGGATGCCGCTGGGGGTCAGCCGGGCCGCCTCCTGGTCCATTGCGGCAAGGTCGGTGTGTGGGAAGCGGCGTGCCAACACTTCGCCGCCGGTGTTGCTTGCGCTCCCTGGCAACCACATACCGTCCGGGTGGCGGTGGGAGTAGATGCGTCCCTGTGGGTCATAGAGCAAGTCGTGCGTGACGCCTTTGAAGACGAGCGTGGTGCCGAGCACGCTCAGCCATTGGCCCGGCGCCACTGCGCCGCCGGCTATCTGGCCGGTGCAGCCATCAGTCATCCCGGCGACCACGGGCAGTCCCGCGGGCAGGCCGGTTTGTTCGGCGGCCTGCGGGGTGACATGCCCGATGGTGGTGCCAGGGGCGACGATGTGCGGGAGGCGGTCCTGGGGCAGGTCGAGTTCTTGCCAGAGAGCGGGCGGCCACGCCTGTTCGATCAGGTCGTAGCCAGTTTTGAGTGCGTGGCTCCAGTCGCTTATGCCGTACTCGCCGGTGAGTTTGCCCACCAGGAAGTCGCTGGCGTGGGCAATAAACCGCGTAGCAGCAAAAATATCAGGGTGATGCTGCTGCATCCAGAGGATTTTGGGCAGTCCGAATGAGGCATTGAAGCGGTAGCCATGCGTGATGGTCTGATTACCCAGCGTTTCGTTGAGCAGGTGCGCTTCGTCGGTTGCTCGCTGGTCGCTATACATGATGGCGGGGTGCAGTGGTTCGCCGGCGGCATCCAGCAGGCAGATGGTGCCGGAGGTTGCGGTGACAGCCAGTGCCCGCAATGCTGACTGCTCGGGCGCAAGTTGCTGGCTGACCTGGCGCAGGCAGTCCACGGTGGCTACCCACCAGATGCGCGGGTCTTGCTCAAACCTGTTCGGGTCTTCGAGGTCTGCGGGTAAAGAGTTGTTGTGTGGGAAGGTGTGGTTGGCTTGAGCAACTATCTCGCCCGTTGCATTGGCAATGATGATGCGCACGCCCTGGGTGCCGAGATCGAGGCCAGCCACCAGTTCGGTTTGGGAAGAAGCTTGCTGTGTCATGCGTTTCTCGCTTTCGTTTTTTGCTCTTATGATGAATTGTACTATGAAAAGGCAGTTCAGAAAACTGGTGTGGTTCGGTGTTGTTGCGGCAAAGCCGCAACAACACCGAACCACACCAGATGGTCCTGGCACGTCGTGTCTCAACAGGTGTCACCTGCGGTGGGCTTTGCTGGTAGCACCACAGCATATCGTGGAGTATCCTCAACGCAGTTGCCCCAGGGGAGCGCGAGGGGACACAAGTCCCCTCGCAACCCCACCAGAACATCCCGTCCACGATGTTTCGTGGTGCTACCCCGCAAAAAAACCAAAACAAAAAGGGGTTTGGGGCTTCGCCCCAGTGGGAAATATGCGTTAGCTTCATGCACATGGGTGCCGGAAGCCCCTCCTCACATGTGGAGACTTTTTCGCGGAAAAGAACCCCGTTGGGAATCGTAGCAGCG
>CAYFVX010000767.1:0-2934 GCA_964346425.1 uncultured Chloroflexaceae bacterium
CAATCTGGTGGATCCGACGCGACCTGCGCACTGCTGACAACCAGGCCCTCACGCACGCGCTTGAGCAGGCAACCCAGGTCATCCCGCTGTTTATTGACGCACCAGAAACCATGCTTGCAGCAGGTGATAATACCAAACAGCAAGCCTTTCTCAACGGCGGACTGCACCAACTGGCAGACGATTTGCATGCCCGTGGCAGTTCCCTCGTGCTGCGCCGCGGTGCCCCGCAGCACGAGCTGGCGAAATTGCTGGCGGAAACTGGTGCCGAGGCGATCATTGCGGAGGAAGAGTATGACCCGGTGGTGCGGCAGCGTGATGCGCAGATTGCCCGCCACCTACCATTGCATCTTGTCGGTGGCCTGACGGTTCACCAC
Source organism: uncultured Chloroflexaceae bacterium (assembly GCA_964346425.1). Taxonomy (GTDB): domain Bacteria; phylum Chloroflexota; class Chloroflexia; order Chloroflexales; family Chloroflexaceae; genus JAAUSY01. Next base: position 375 of record CAYFVX010000767.1, read on the forward strand.
CCCACCACGGTTTTGAAAGCGGATGGAACGCCCTACAAAGTCTATACCCCCTTCAGCAAAAACTGGAAAACGCTGACGCCTCCCTGCGCTGCCGACCTGTTGCCTTCCCCGCGAGCTATCCCTACTCCTGGTGGTCTCGCAAGTCTCCCGTTCCCCTCAGCAGTCATCCCGCATGCAACGTCCCCGTGGCCGCAGGGTGAAGCAGCCGCCCAACGCCATCTGCAAGCTTTTCTCGGTGAGGAGCAGACCCACGAGCCTGCACCGGTAGACCGCTATGCAACGGACCGTGACCGCATGGATAGAGATGGGGGGACATCCAACCTCTCGCCCTTTCTGCGCTTTGGTGTCCTGTCGCCGCGGCAGGTGGTTGTCGCTGCGCTGGCGGCAATTGAGCGGGCAGAAGCAAAAGATGCACAGGCCAGGGAAGGGGCAGCAAGCTGGCTGAACGAGCTTATCTGGCGTGAATTTTATCTCGCCATTCTGTATCATTTTCCGCATGTGACAACGCAAAGCTTTCGTGCCGAGTATGACCGCATTGCGTGGGCAAACGATGAAACGCAGTTTGCTGCATGGTGTGCGGGACGTACCGGCTACCCGTTGGTAGATGCGGCGATGCGGCAACTGACGCATAGCGGCTGGATGCATAATCGCGCCCGTATGATTGTTGCCTCCTTTCTGGTCAAAGACCTGTTGATTGATTGGCGGTGGGGCGAGCGTTTTTTTCGCAAACATCTGCTGGATGGCGACGTCGCAGCCAATACTGGTGGCTGGCAGTGGACGGCTGGCACGGGGACGGATGCGGCTCCCTACTTTCGCGTCTTTCATCCCGTCACGCAGAGCAAAAGATATGATCCGAAGGGTTTGTATATCCGCCACTGGGTGCCAGAACTGGCGGCCGTGCCTGAGCGGTTCATTCATACCCCCTGGGAGATGCCCCGGGATGTGCAGGAACAGGTTGATTGCATGATTGGTCGAGACTATCCTGCCCCCATCGTTGACCACAAATGGGCAAGAAGCCGCGCCCTGGCAGCCTACCGCAAGGCTAAAGGATAGCTTCAGCCTATTCATCCTCTTGTCATACAACAGTCATCATGCTGTTGCCTTCTCTTCATTCCTTTCCATAATGCCCCGTGATAGCATAGAAACAGATGCAAAAAGTGAGTCAAATGTCGGTTGATTATGTATAAGGGCATGGTTCATTGCGTGCCCGGTCAACAATCATCACTTACCAGGGATACTATGAAGGGAACCAGACGATGAATATTGTAATGCTTGATCCCAACAGCAAGGAGCACACGCACATTGTGCTCGGAATGATTATAAACAGTGACCTCGATTATGGCGATCTGGATACGGATGCCCGTTTGCTCACCTGGCAACAGCAGCAAGGAGCGTGGGCAACAGCTTTGAACGATTATGGTGAGGTTGTCGGTATTGCCTGCATTGTGAGCCTCAGCGATAGAGCGGGCGATGCGTTGCTGTGGCTAGAGGTGTTGCCGGCTTATCGGCGGCAGGGCTATGGGCGGGCGTTGCTCACATGGGTTTATCACCATGCGCAGGATGCTTTGATGATCAAGAGCGTTCCCGGTGCAACCGGCTTTTATGAACACGTTGGCAAACAGGAAACGTTCGTTTTAGAAGCAATGGCGTGTTGAAGCAGCGAACGACGGCTGCTTCAACACACGTTCGGTCAAGAATGTCCAAAACAATGCGATTACTCTCGATAGGTCACTGCGATACCTTCTGGCACGGCTCTGACACTTGCCAGCAATATGACCGTGATGAGTTTCTTGCGGGGGTGAACGCGTAGCACCAGCGGCACATGGCTTTCATACTCTATTTCATTGTTGGGCCAGATGCGCACTTGCAGCGGGTAGAGATTGGATTGGGGCAGCGAGAGGGTGAAGATGACATATTCCTGCTCATCTTCGCTCAGCTCGGTGCGGAAAGTTGCATCGTACTCACGGGTATGCGGGTCTTCCATCAAAACGGCAATCTTCCACGTAGTGGTGGGATTGTAGGTGTAGATGCGCCGGTCTGCCAGAATTTCGGCACCATCGACCGGGTCAATGAGTTGCAGATGTTTGCGTTTCCGTTTTGCCATACGTGTTGCTGTTGGTGTGTTCCTCCGATTGTCGGTCTTTCTTTGTGCGTGCATGGTGTTATGACCTCCCTTGTTGCGAAAAGGGATGGCTGTTTGCTATCTCCATCGCCTTTTCTGGCTGCCGATGCGTGTCAGCGTATTATTATCGTATTCAACTGACGGCTCAATCAAACGGGTTTATTTTGTCCATCGTGGGAGAGATAGTGTCATCCACATGCATGGTGGGTTGACTACGGGAGAGTATACCATAGAACAAATGAGCAAGTCAAATCATGTTCCCTCAGTGAGACGGAAAGTGGGGGGGAAAGGTTGCATCTCGACCGCAGAAGACTCTGTTGGTAAAGTCCGGACAGAACCTCACGCGAAGGCACAAAGAACGCAAAGGTCCGAGCAGGAAATGGGGGGGGACCAACCTTACATGTGGAGACTTTTTCATCAACCGCTTTGCAAAGCGGT
>CAYFVX010000768.1:0-2930 GCA_964346425.1 uncultured Chloroflexaceae bacterium
CTGCCCAAAAAAGAAGAAAAAGCTGCGTATGTCAAAGACATGTTTGCCCAGATTGCGGCCAACTATGATCAGGCAAATCGTGCGATGACGTTTGGCTTGGACCAGGGGTGGCGTCATCGCGTGATTGAGCTTGCGGCACCACTGGCGAATGGATACGCGCTCGATCTCGGCACCGGCACGGGTGATTTCCTGCCTTTGCTGGCCGACCGGATGCCTGATGGCGTGGTGGTTGGGCTTGATTCCTGTTTGCCGATGATGCTGAAAGGGAGCGAAAAAATACGCCATCTGGCAGGCATTGCGTCGTTTGTTGGCGGCGATGCGTTGCATTTGCCCTTTCCCGATAATCTTTTCGATGTTATCACCACAGGTTTTACGATTCGCAATGTGACGGACATTGCCGCAACCTTTCGTGAACTCTGGCGGGTGGCAAGTGCTGGTGGGGTGCTGGTTTGCCTGGAAGTTGCACAACCCCGTTCTCCGCTGGTGCAGGTGGCCCATCAGGTCTATTTCAAATATCTGGTGCCACGTATTGGCGGATTGCTCAGTGGCAATCCGCGAGCTTATGAGTATCTCTATCACTCGGCACGTCATTTTCCACCACCAGATATGCTGGCTCGTTTGATGCAAGCAGCAGGCTGGCAGCACGTGGATTATACGCTCCATAGTCTGGGGGCAGTTGCTATTTATAAGGGAGTGAAGCTATGACCGAGGAGTTGCCGCCACAACGACGGCGCGAGTCTATTATTCAGCGCCGACTACGCAAGGCACGCGGCGAGGAAATAGAAGATGTGTTAGAAGAAGAGCCGTATTATGATGAGATGGGGCCACCGGTGGGGCTACGACGAGCGTATGAGACCCCGCTCCCCTATCAGAGTGCGGGTACTGGTTGCTCACCTGGCCTGGTGACCATCTCTCTTACCCTGCTAGGAGTATTGACGATTGTGTTTCTTTTTGGAACGGTGTTTATGGATATTGGCAATCCCCTATCGCAGCTTTCTTCCCGCATACCCGGTGTGAATGCGATTGCATCGCCAACGCCAACGATTCGCAGTTCTGCAAGCGTCATTCTGCGCATGCAACAACTCAATCGCCTGGAAACAACTTCCTATACGGTGGAGAAGGTGATTGAAGCGGGGATAGAGGGTAATGCGTTTGAGAATCTGCTCTTTGGTGACCGGCTGCTGCTTATCGCAAACGGAACGGTTGTGGCCGGTCTTGATCTCAGTTTACTCCAACCGGGAGACGTCACAATATCTGAAGATAGAAAAACTGTTACGATACGGTTGCCACCAGTGCAAATATTCAGTGCTTCCCTTGACAATACCAATACCCGCGTGTATGACCGTGAAAAAGGGTTGCTGGCAACCACGGATAAGGATCTGGAAACGATAGCTCGTCAGACTGCTGAAGCGGAAATACTGCAAGCGGCCTGTGAAGCGGATATAATGGAGCGTGCTACGACTGATGCACGCCGCTCGGTTGAGCAACTCTTGCGTATGCTTGACTTTGAACGCGTGGAAATAGTGGCGGACCCTGTCCCTGCCTGTCCTACCTATCCGTTGAATGCGCAGGAAGGGTGATGGCAGAAATTCGGATGTTTCCGATGCGGACCGATATAGATATCTCGATAATCGGAAAACAAGACCAGTGATGTGGTGAAAAACAATCAAAAGAGTGGAGGTAACCCATGTCTGACGTCAAACTACCCGATACGGCTCAGTTCTTTGAAACCCTCTGCAATCTAGCCCGCATCAGTAGAACGACAACTACTGATCTCTATCGCCTGCTCAACGAAACGCTAGAGGTTTGTCTGGAAGATTTGCCCCTTTCGGGTGCGGTGGTATGGCTTCGTGCGCACGAGCAGGATGTCCTGACGCTTGGGAGTTCGCGTTTACCTGCAAGTTGTAGTACGAGTGCTATCGCGGAAAGTAATGAACTGCTGCAAGCGGCACTCACGGAGGGGAGCCTCGTTCTCACGCGGGAAGAGGCCGTTGAGCTTATCCAGTTGTCAGAGAATCATGCCATTGCGATTGCGCCGATACAGAGCGAAGATACGTTGTTTGGCTTGCTGGGATATGTGGCGAGTAGCGATATTCTGGCACCTATGAGTGCGCTGCTGGAAGCGAATGCGGATATTTTGAGTGCGCCTACCCTGACGGCCTGGCTACGGCGTCAACAGTCCGAGACGGATGATGTCGCCGATACGTTGTTCCAGTTTGCCGGCGAACTGCGGGCGCAGGGCAATCTGGATGATATCCTGGGAACATTGAATAAGCTTTCGATGCGGGTGTTCAACTGCGACCTTGCGGCTGTTTATAACTGGGAGGAGGGTGAAGAGGAAGGTATGTTCGCCCCTGTCCAGCTTATGACCCGCGTTGGCGCCCAGCCAATAGAAGATGAACCATCCCTGCGGCTCTCCGATAATCCCTTGCTTGAACTGGTGATAGAAGACCCCGAACTGAATGCCATCCGTGACCTGCGCGAGCAACCAACGGCTCTCCCCATTTACCTGGATCGGCATAACTTGCGCGGTATTGTGCTGGTGCCTATTTTGCACGACACGCGCCCGATGGGGTTGTTGACGCTGGGCTATCTGTCGCCGCTTGTGCCCTTGAGCAGTCGTTCATCATCGCTTGCGCTGGGATTGGCACGAATGGTAGCGGTTGCCCTGGACCGCACCCGCTCCCGGCAGCAGGAAGTCTAATCAAGCGGCGTAGTCGCACAAAAACAAAAGAAGGCGAAAAACGCATGCAAGAGCGTTTGGGAGTGTGCGGGAACCTGGTTTCCTCACACTCCCATACGCATGAAGCTCACGCATATTTCCCATTGGGGCGCAGCCCCAAACCCCTTTTTGTTCTGGTTTTTTTGCGGCTTCGCCGCAAAAAAACCAGAACAAAAGCATGTTTCGGAGGTTTGCAACCCCCAATCCC
>CAYFVX010000769.1:0-2920 GCA_964346425.1 uncultured Chloroflexaceae bacterium
AAACCGCTTTGCAAAGCGGTTGCGAGATACTGTAGCAGCGGCTTTTAGCCGCTGTCGCCACGATTTATGTCATATCCCTCTCCGACAAGGAATGTGGCTTGCAGCCACTGTGTAGCAGCCGGGCGGGTTTTGCCGCGAAAGAAACGGATAGACGGGCAGATTACGCGGTTACAAACCGCGGCTACGATTCTCGGTGTAGTTCTTGCAGAGGAAAAAAAGTCTACCCATGGGAGGGGGATGGTGTTGTTGCGGCTTCGCCGCAACAACACCATCCCCCTCCCGGAGATTACACTTGTGTGAACACCCTTGACATAGAACAAGTGTTCTTATAAAATAAGATCACCTTCTCACGGCATGAGAATACCATACGGTGCATGGTTTTCGCAAAGTCTTACGTTACGTGGGGAGCACGAGGGGCCTGGCTCCTCGCAACCCGCATGTGTTGGGTGTTGGGGACGGCGGAGCCGTCCCCAACACCCACACAATCCTGTGGCGGTACGCCGCCTGCGTCCATATTTGTGGCTGTCGCAAAGTCTTCTGTTGTTCAGCAGAAAACTTTGCGACAGCCATGCCATAGGGTGTTACCGGCTGGTTATTCTCACCATTTCGCAGTATACTTGAAAGGGTGATGGTTTTATGGGTGTCACAAGTGAAAGACTACCGAATCAACTGGCACGTTCGCGTGCGGCAACTTCGCAAGCCCGCGTGTTCATGGCCTTCGTTTATGGCATAACGTTTATCCTGGCAGCTCTGGCAATTCATCAGGTGGTGAGCCTGGCGATGTCCTGGAGCCAGCACAAACTCGATGACCTGCACTATGGCCGCCCACGCACCATGCACCTGGAAGGGGTAGTGGGGCATGAAGATACGGAGAGCCGCCCGACGCATTTTATCGCGCTCAATCTGGACCGGCAGGTTGTGGTGCTTGAACTCCCTGGCGGAGATGCCAGCAAGGTGCGCAGTTTGCCCGGACCATATCTTTTTGGTGACAATCAAGAATTAACACCGGTGATTCTGTCGCTCCATGACGTTGATCATGATGGACACCCCGATCTGCTGATCAATGTCCGCAACGAACAAATTGTCTATCTTAACAAGGAAGGCTCGTTCCGGCTGCCAACAGCGGAAGAGCAGACACAACTTATGCAGGAGCAGGGACCGTGAGCGAATCGGATGAGCGTATCTTCAAGCAGAGACAGGAGCAGAACAAAGGAAAAAAACCTCTCTTTGATCGCTCAAAAACGCAACCACATGGCACACAAAAGCAGCGGCAATCGTTGTTTGACCGCCATGATCATCTCCATTCCCACGATTCTCGATCACCCTCGGCTCACGAATCCATCTTTGCGCATGCAAAGAAAAAACCAGATCCATCCGCACCCAAAACCCCACCAACTGGCAAGGGGAATCCACCGCGTTCGGGGGATTCTCGCTCGCACCCACCCGCCGGTGGACACCCCTCACGCCCGGCAAACACTGCGCAAAAACCGCAGCAACCGCCGCTTTTCGACCTTTCGGTAAAAGAAAGCGAACGCACCCGTTCGCACTCGACCCTTCGGTTCAAACAAACGCCGCCCGATCTGCAGGATGCACCATTTGATGAGCAAATGGCGTGCTACCTTTCAGATGATCCACACCAGCAGCGTCAGGAGGAATATCTCTACTGTGTCCGCCGCGAATATGATGAATCGCAAGCCTTGAGCTACCGCATGGACCATGCGTATGCGATAGACTCTTTCCTGGATATGCCAGGGGTTATGGTGAGAAGGGCACGCACAATAGCCGAAAACCAGCCACTTTTGCTGCTGGCAGTTGCGCTTGCCAGTATCATGATCCTCTACCTGCTCGGTCCTGCCGGCGGCACCACCACATTGAGCAACTGGCTTGGCCCCCTCGGACGATTGCTGCCCGGTTCCCAGACTGTGGGCATTGTTGCCCAACCACGTGGTGTGGGGGACTATCACCTGCAGGGCGCACCAAGTGTCAGTGCCGAGGAAATTGATAGCATCCTGGCTGCCTATGGTTCGCCTGCTACCGGCACCGGCCAGCAATGGCTAGAGATTGGCAAGCGATACAACATTGACCCGGCCTATGCGCTGGCCTTCTTCATTCACGAAAGCACGGCTGGCACCCATCCCGGCTGGGCTGGCCTCAAGCCCGATGGCTCAACAACGCACAATGTGGGCAATATCATCTGCGCCGGCTACGCCACATGCTATGGTCGTTTCCGCGATTATGCTTCCTGGGAAGAGGGCATTGAAGACTGGTACCGCCTGATTGACGTGGAATATATCGAGGAACGTGGTACGCTCACCGTAGATGAGGTGTTGCCCATCTATGCGCCGGCGTTTGAAAATGATGTCAATGGCTATGCTAACGCCGTCAAAAAGCTGGTAGATACATGGCGCACGGGTGCAATGTATGGGCGTGGTCTGACTTCCTACGCCTATCGTCCCGCCGGTAATCCGCTGAAAAAACCCAACACGGTGATGACGCAGGATTATGGCGTTGGTACCCATGCGCCGGCGCACGTCTGGGGGGCAATAGACCTGGCAATTGATGGCGATAAGGATGGCGAAGCTGACCCGGAAGGAACACAGGGTACACCTATTTATGCAACCCACAGCGGGATTGTGCAATGTAGACGGGATACCTGGCCGGCCGGCAACCACGTCTGGATTGTCAATCTGCAATACAAAACCGGCTATGCGCACCTGCAAGACTTTGCGGTGACGAATGGGCAACTGGTGCAGCCGGGCGATGTTATCGGCTATGTGGGTTCGACGGGCCAGTCTTCTGGTCCCCATCTGGACTATCAGATATGGAAAAAAGAGGGTGGAAGCTGGGTGAACGTTGATCCCAAAGGCTTTCAACCATTTCAATAAGCGCAGGGAAATGCTGCAACAATCTCCATCTGGCT
>CAYFVX010000770.1:0-2919 GCA_964346425.1 uncultured Chloroflexaceae bacterium
CCCCTACCCCTTCAGAAGGCGAAACAGGCAGCGGCTCAACTGAAGAAGTTGCAACCGCCATTACCGTTGCTTTCCCCTATATTCCAAATGTCCAGTTTGCCCCTTTTTATGTTGCCGAGAGTAAAGGATATTATGCTGAAGCTGGTCTGGATGTCACCTTTGAATATATGTTTGAAGACGAAGCGGTGCAACTGATTTCGCAGGAGAATGCACAGTTTGGTTTTATCAGCGGTATCTCTGTGTTGCTGGCACGTCAGAGCGGTATCCCGGTGAAGACGGTTGCAACTATCACACAGAAGTTCCCGGTCGCGTTTTTTAGCATCGCCTCGCACTATCCGCTGGAAACATTCCAGGATCTCAAAGATGCGCAGATTGGCATACCAGGTCGCTTTGGCGCAAGTTACTACGGATTGCTGGCGGTGCTCTATGCCAACGATATGGAGGAGACCCAGCTCAATATTCAGGATATCGGGTTCAACCAGATACAGCTTATTACCGAAGAAAAAATCCAGGTAGCTGTTGGGTATGCGGTGAATGAGCCAGTGCAACTTCGCCATATGGAATACGATGTTGATATGCTTGAGGTTGCCGATATCTACCCGCTGGCATCTGATGGTATCATCACAACCGAAGACTTTGAGCAGGAAAATCCTGAGATCATCCAGGCATTTGTGCAGGCAACACTGCAAGGTCTGCAAGACACGATTGATGCACCAGACGCAGCATTCGAGCATTGCCTGGAGCATATTCCGGAAGCAGAGCTAGGCGACGCCGAATTGCAAAAGAAGGTGTTGCAAGAGAATATCGCTTACTGGGAGGCAGAAACATTGGGCTATAGCGACCCGACCGTGTGGCAAAACACGCACACGTTTCTGCTGGACCGGGGATTATTGATGCAGGAGATGCCACTGGAGAACGTCTACACCAATGAGTTTGTTGAGCAAGAATAGCCAGTCTGTAGGGGTTGCGAGGGAACTGTGTTCCCTCGCAACCCCTACAGAGGAACGATCTGTCTGGATATTGTTTTTTGCGGCTAAACCACAAAAAACAATATCCAGACAGGTACAGGGCTGCGCCCTCAACAGGTTTCACCTGTTTTTTTGTGCTGCTTGCGCACGGCAAAAAACGCACGCAGCCACGTGCCACAGCTTTGGAGTGGGGTTTGTGGGTTTTTCGACGAAGTCGAAAAACCCACAAACCCACACAAGAGAAAGCACGGAACACTTCCTCGCTGGTTGGGGCATGGAAAAATGGCTTGAGCCATCTTCCTATGCCCCAACCGTGTTCCAAAGAAGCCCAACGTATGGTACAATCAATTTTGTTGCAAAATACGCACAAGGAGTGTTGCAAAGACCGGAGATTGATAATCGATGAGTATATGTGCCAGCGAGCGACGACGAAAATCCGACGACGAACACCCAGGATCGTCCACACTATCCCGATAGTCTATTGTCCACGATTTTTCGTCTCAGGTTCACCACTCGCGATGGTATAACAACAGTTCCCAAATTGTATTCAGGAGAAGGGTAGTATGGCAACAAAAAAAATTGGTATTCTTGTTGGACAGGAAAGCTCCTGGCTATTTGCTTTTATTGAAGAAATTCGTCGCCGCGATGAAGATGCTGTGGCCGAGATAGTCAAACTGGGCGGAACCACCACCGATGAAATATGCGAGTATGATGTGGTTATCGACCGAATAAGTCAGCACATTCCTTACTATCGCACCTTCCTTAAAACAGCCGCCCTTTCTGGCACACGGGTTATCAATAATCCTTTTTGGGCAGATAGCGTTGACGATTTTTTCATTGCGAACCTGGCCCAACAACTGGGTATAGCTCAACCGCGCTCGGTCGCGTTGCCATCCCACTCATACAAAGTTGAAGATGAAGCTCTGGGCAATCTGCTCTATCCCATTCCCTGGAAAGAACATATTGAGTATCTCGGAGGGTTTCCCATTTATATCAAGCCAGTACGCCCGGATGTCTTTCCTCCCAAACAACGCTTGTATTCTTACGATGATCTGTGGCATCACTACAACCAGAGTGGAACCAGATGTATGATGTTGCAGCAACACCTGGAGTGGGAAAAGTATGTGCGTTGCCTGTGTATTGGCGATGATCAAATCATCATTCGCTACAATCCGTCAGTCAATGGGGAAAGTGGACGCTATATCCGTGATGAAAGCTATCTCAAACCCAAAGAAACCAAACACATCCTGGATCAGGCAAAAATGATTACCCAGGCCCTTGGCTATGAGATGAGTACCGTTGAGTTTGCGCTGAAAGAAGGCACATGGTATCTGACTGATGTGCTGGTACCTATGCCCAATCTCGATGCCAGCATGCCGTTCAATGACTTTGAACAGGCGGTTGTTGCTATGGCAAATATGGCACTTGAGATGGCTCAGGTAGAGAAAAAACCGCTGGATAATTTTAGCTGGGCGAAACTGGCAGAACAAACTCCCAGGCCGGCGAAGAAGCCGAGTCGCCGCAAATCATCCTCTTCCACAAAAACCAGTTCTGCCGCGAAAACAACAACCAGCAAATCTGCCAGTGCCGCTTCGAGCACAAGCACACCCCCGGATGCCAAAGCTGAAGAAAAGCCCGCAGAGAGTACCACAGCAAAGAGTGCCACAGCAAAGAGTACCACCAGCAAGAGCGGCACAGCCAGCAAGAGCGATACCACCAGCAAGAGTGGCACCACCAGCAAGAGTGGCACCACCAGCAAGAGCGGCACAGCCAGCAAGAGCGGCACAGCCAGCAAGAGCGGTACCACCAGCAAGAGCGGTACCACCAGCAAGAGCGGTACCACCAGCAAGAGCGGTACCACCAGCAAGAGCGGTACCACCAGCAAGAGCGGCACAGCCAGCAAGAGCGGTACCACCAGCAAGAGCGGTACCACCAGCAAGAGCGGTACCAC
>CAYFVX010000771.1:0-2918 GCA_964346425.1 uncultured Chloroflexaceae bacterium
ACAGATACGATGTGTTGCTCATAGGGCTACGTCAACGTCCGCTTTGCCCCCCATATCCCTGCCCCTACCCAATGCAGGCGAACCGCCTGCGCTCCCAGGGTCATACAGGTTTACCATCAGAGTCCACTGCCTCGACCCGGTAGGCAGTCATCGCATCCCCCCTATCAGCTATCAGCGTATCGCGTGGCTGAAAAAGCAACCAGCCGACCACCGCAATATCACCCACTGCCCCGGACGCGTTCATCACGACCAGAAAGAGCAGCGGGAGGATGAGCCATTCGGGTACGACCCACAGTAGCAGGATACCGCACAGGGTGATAAGCACCAGCGGCGCAATACCCACGATCATGTAAGGGTTGCGCAGGATATACCAGTCCGGCGCGGCGGCATAGGCATAGAAGCCTTTGAAGCCAAACATGGGACGGGTATGCGTGAAAATCCAGAAGAAAACCCCGTGTATTGCCTCATGCAGGATAATCATACCCACCATCAGCAATAATGCAGCGATGATGACCAGCACGGTTCCGAGCGCGTTAAACTCGCCAGCCAGCGCAAATTCCGGGCGTATGGTAGCCGTAAGCAGCAGCAGCAGCCAGCCAGAGAGAACCAGCATCACCAGCGATGCAACATTCAGCACAATCAGGGCGCGTTGATTGTTGGAAAGGTCAATTGTTTTGTATGGCTCATACCCTGCTGGCAGATTGCGAGTTGCCGCTTGCATAGTCTCGTCCTCACGCTTCCCACTCTGCGAGGGTTTTTTCCAGTCCTTCGTGCAGGTCCATCTGGGCAGTGAAGCCGGCTTGTCTGGCAAAATGGCTGACATCTGCACACGAGTGGCGCACCTCTCCCTTGCGAGCAGGCGCAAAGGATGGATTGACGTCCTTGCCCATGATCTCGCCAATGATGCGGGCAAGTTTCACCACGCTCAATTCCTTGCCGCTACCCACGTTGAATACCTGACCGCCGACGCCGGACGCCTGCGAAGCCGTCCAGAGTGCCTGAACGACATCGCCAACAAAAATGAAATCGCGTGTCTGGAGACCATCGCCAAAAATAGTCGGTTGCTTGTCATCGCGAAACGCGGAGATAAAGCGTGGAATGACCGCGGCATAGGGGGACGTGGGGCTCTGCCGCGGGCCATAAATATTGAACCCCCGCAGCGCAACAATTTCCATATGGTAGAGCGTGGTATAGAGTTGGCCCATGTGTTCAGCCGCCAGCTTGGTGGAAGCATAGGGCGAGAGTGGTTCGGGTGGCTCCTGCTCGCTCACCGGCAGGTTTTCGTTGTTGCCATAGATAGCCGAGGAAGACATCTGGACCACGCGGTAGATCGTGTGCAAGCGGGCGGCTTCCAGCACATGCAGCGTACCCGTTACGTTGTGCGCATAGGCCAGCATGGGTTGCTCAATAGATTCGTTGACCGAGACCATAGCTGCCAGATGGAAGATGAGGTCAGCCCCCTGCGCTGCTGCCTTGACGGTTGCAAAATCGCGGATATCGCCTTCTATCAGGTCTACGGCGTTCTGCGCCGGACCAAGCACGGAGACATCGCCACTGCTCAAGTTATCGAGAACACGGACCTGGTGATTTTGCTCAACGAGCCAGCGTACCAGATGAGACCCGATAAAGCCGGCCCCGCCGGTCACGAGGATGTGCATATGGTTGTTCCTCCTGATGATAGATGTTTCTCTGTTCCTGATGGCACCTTGACCAGCACCAGTCTCCAGTATACCATCAAAGCAGAACGCCCGGTGATCTTCTCACATAAACCACCGGGCAATTCCAGGACTTCAGGAGGTATCCCCACTCTTATTATAACAGAATTATAATGTTTTTACCATGTAAAAATGGTAAAATAAAGAGTGTGCTATAGTTGGATATCGGGTGGTGTTTGTGCTGCTACGCAGCACAAACACCACCCGGAGAGATGTGGGGTTGCCCCCCATGCGCATGAAGCCAAGCGGTTTATCGCTTTGCCAAGCGGGGGATTGGGGGCGTCCGAAGCCCCTCTCCCTGGATGGGAGAGGGGTTGGGGAGAGGGTGAAGGCGTGGCGGAATACCCGTTACGTTCGCGCCTATGTGCGCAAGCAAAGCCTACCACAGGTGACCCCCATTTTGTGAGGGACTAGCAGGAGATAGTAAAGATAAGGAGCATAGAAAGATATGGAAAAAGCAACATTTGCGGCTGGTTGTTTCTGGGGTGTTGAAGAGACGTTTCGCCATATTGATGGGGTGGTCAATACTCGTGTCGGCTATACCGGTGGGCAGACGGAAAACCCGACCTACCACGATGTGTGTAGCGGTACGACTGGACATGCGGAAGCACTGGAAGTAGAATATGATCCAGCAAAGGTAAGCTATGAGCATCTGCTCGATATTTTCTGGAAAAGCCATAACCCGACCACGCTGAACCGCCAGGGGCCAGATATTGGCACACAGTACCGCTCGGCTATTTTTTTTCACACGCCAGAACAGGAAACAGTGGCGCACACGTCGAAGGAACAGTTTGCAACGTCTGGGCGGTATAATCGGCCTGTCGTCACAGAAATCGTACCCGCCACGACGTTCTACCCGGCTGAGGAATATCACCAGCGGTATCTGCAAAAACGGGGGGCTCCCAGTTGTAGCACCTGATACCAAATACGGGTAAATAGTTAAAAACGCAGAGGCGCAGAGGCGCAGAAGTGCAGAGATGCAAAGAGGGCAATCTCCGACAAGGAGTGTGGCTTGCAGACGCGGAAAAAACGTCACAAGTGGGCAGATCCAGCGGTTAAAAACCGCTGCTACGATTCCGGTAACACCAGAGAATATCGTGGAGTATCCTCAACGCAGTTGCCCCAGGGGAGCGTGAGGGGACTTGAGTCATAGGCATCAACGTAACGGGTATTCCACCGCGCTTTCACCCTCTCCCCAACCCC
>CAYFVX010000772.1:0-2916 GCA_964346425.1 uncultured Chloroflexaceae bacterium
AAACCGCTGCTACGATTCCCAACGGGGTTCTTGCCATCGGAAAATCTCTACACATGTGAGTGCTCCCCCGCTCCCCCGCTCCCCCGCTTCAACGCTCCCCCGCTTCAACGCTCCCCCGCTCCCAGCGCGTGCAGCGTCTCGCATTGCGCATCCGTCAGGCCGGTGGCCCCGGCTATATTCATCCGCTCGTAGGGACGGTCGGCTCGCAGCATCCGCACACAACTTCCCGTTTCTATACTCCACAAACGGATAGAACCATCTTCCGAGCCGCTCGCCAGCAGCGAACCATCCGGACTGAACGTCACCGAACGCACCCAGCCCGTATGCTCGTGCAATACCATCAGACACTCACCGCTCAGCAAATCCCACAAGCGGATCGTCTGATCGCCCCCCGCACTCGCAAGCAAACGACTATCTGGACTGATAGCGGTGGTAATCACCCAGCTTGCATGCCCAATAAGATGCGCACGCTGCTGCATGGTCTGCACATCCCACACATGGAGCGTGTACTCATCGCCACTGCTCACCAGCGTCTGCCCATCCGGGCTGAGCGCAAGCGTTATCCAATGCGTCTGTAAATGCATTTTTTCAAGCGATTGCTCTGTATTGATATCCCAGATGCGCAAGGTACGGTCTTCGCTGGCACTGAGCAGCGTCATCCCATCGGGATGAAAAAACAACGAGCGCACAATTGCCTGATGACCGGCCAACTGCTTGACTGGCTGCTCATTCTGAATATCCCATAACCAGATACTACGCTCAATCCCGCCGCCAGCCAGCAACCGCCCCTTGGGGTGAATAGCAATCGTATGAATCAGACCGCGATGTCCATACAACTCCTTCTCGCAGATACCAGTATGTACATCCCACAACCGGATGGTGCGGTCATTATCATTGCTGAGCAGATAGTGCCCGCCAGGATAAAACAACACCGTTCTTGCCATCGCACGGGACACCGGCAACGTAGACAAACAATTGCCAGAAGAGACGTCCCATATCTGCGTCGCATTCTCGCGGCTACTGCTGGCAAGCAAGCGACCATCTGAACTAAACGAAACCGAGCGCACCGGGTTGCTATACCCCTGCCACACCTTGAGACACTGCCCCGTGCAAGCATTCCACAAGCGAATTGTCTGGTCAAGCCCGCCGCTGGCAATCGTCTGCTGGTCGGGGTTGAAATCTACCGCCGTTACTCGCTCTTCGTGCCCATGCAACACATGGCGGCATTCCCCATTTGCCATCTCCCAGAGCCGCACCGTGCGGTCGCTACTACCGCTGACAAGCCAGCCACCATCGCGCCGAAAAGCCACCGACCGCACGCGTGCCGTATGTCCCTGCAAAACATGCACGCACGCACCGGATGCCATCTCCCACACGCGCACCGTCTGGTCCTCGCTACCGCTTGCCAGATGCTTCCCATCCGGACTACACGCCACGGAAATCACCCAGCAGCTATGCTCACGCAAGACATGCTGTAGATCTCCGCTGGCAACCTCCCAGACGCGCACCGTGCGGTCATTGCCACCACTGACCAGTGTGCTTCCATCCGCGCTAAACGCAAGCGAGCGGATAATATTCCTGTGCCCCTGCAAAACGCGGATACATTCGCCTGTAGTCGTATCCCACAACCGTATCGTCTGGTCATTGCCACCACTGGCAAGCAGCATACCTGCTGGATGAAAAGCCACACAGCGTACCCAGTTGCTATGCCCTACCAACTTGCGCAGACAAACTTCCGGCTCGCGCAACACATCCCAGAGGCGAATTGTCTGGTCATCGCTGCCGCTTGCCAGCGTGCGCCCATCCGGCGCAAACGCAACCGAGCGGACCCAGGACGCATGCTCCTTGCAATTGAAAATCTCCTTGTAATCGCTTAACCGCCAGACACGAATCTCCCCGCTATCCGTGCCCATCGCCAACAGCGTCCCCTGTGGATTGAACGCCACCGACAGCACCCGACTAAACGTATCGCGAAAAATCAGGCTGGCGAGATTGGCAAAGGCAAAATTCACATCCTGCAAATCAACATCCTGCACATGCGCCTCCCACACCGCCAGGTGCGAGAAATCGTAGCCCGTCAGGTCTGCACCCAGATGAACGAGCATATTGAGGATATTGCCCGCGGCATAGCCCGGCTTCGGTTTCATGATGATACCTCCTGGAGCATCACAACAATAGTGTGTTTGAGGTCCGGTAGATCATGCGCAACAACGTTCCAGACTTCACTCAGATTGACGCCCATGTAGTCATGAATGAGCACATCTCGCATCCCGGCTATCTGTTTCCACGGGATTTCTGGGTACAACTGTTTTATCTCAGAAGAAAGACGTTTGGTTGCCTCTCCAATAATCTCAAGATTACGAACAACACCATCCTGAATAAGGGATGATGCTTCAAATGCGCTCTGCCCATCCCGCGTATAGTCTTCTATCCGCTGGATGCACTCGTGTATGTGCAGAAGATACATGCGGTCATGGCTCATAACGGCACCGCCTCGGCAAGCACCTGCTCACGGATAGACCAGTGCAATGCCTGTGCTGTCACAACATCAACCCGGCAGCCCAGCATCGCTTCCAACTCTTGCAGCAGACCTATCCTATCCAGCAAACTACGTTGCGGCTCCATATCAACCAGCAAATCAACATCGCTCAATGACGTATCCTCGTGACGAGCCACCGAGCCAAAAAGACGAACATTATACGCTCCATACTTGTGTGCAAGCGACAGAATTTCGTCACGCTGCGCGTAGACCGTCTGCTGTATCGTCATATCACCACCCTCCAGGGAGAACAGAGAACAGGGTTTTGATAACCCAAACCTTTTTGCCCTTTGCACCAATGCCCGAACCACTCTCCACTCTCCACTCTCCACTCTCCACTCTCCACTCTCCACTCTCCACTCTCACCGAATCACCGA
>CAYFVX010000773.1:0-2913 GCA_964346425.1 uncultured Chloroflexaceae bacterium
ATTCCTATGCTGAATACAGAGCTTTGTACATTTGAGCCAAAGGCCAAAGTCTAGGCTTGCGCACGGCAAAAAACGCACGCAACCGCGTGCCAACGCTTTGGAGTGGGGTGTGTGATGGCAACAGGTTCCCTCACACACCTACAGGTGACCACCCTTGAGGCATTGGCACTCTCACCCCGCGATTGATAGACAACCACATTTAAGGTATACTTAGAGCGATTAAAATAATTTATCCTGATGCAGATAACTGAGGAGGGGCACGTTTGGATATTGTTAGCTCAATGAAAGCCGGGATAGCCTTTGTGTTCCCAGGCCAGGGTTCCCAATATGTTGGAATGGGAAAACAACTCTACGAGTCGTTTCCCGCTGCTCGCCAGGTTTTTGATCGTGCTGATGATGTGCTTGGTTTTAGCCTCTCAAACTTATGCTTTGAAGGGCCGGCCGAAGAACTTGACGACACCATCAATGCCCAGCCAGCTATTCTCACGGTCAGTATTGCGTGTCTGGAATCGCTCAGACAATATTGTCAGAATGCTGTGGGACAGGCGATTGTCCCCATGCTCATGGCCGGCCACAGCCTCGGTGAATTTACGGCGCTGGTTGCGGCTGGCGTCCTCGACTTTGATGATGGGCTGCAATTGGTGCGCGAACGTGGCCGCTTGATGAAAGAAAATAGCCAGCATACACCGGGCGGCATGGCTGCGGTTATCGGACTTGACCAGGAAACGCTGCAGCAAGTCTGTCTCGATGCCCAATCGGTTGGCATCGTGACCCTGGCGAACGATAACTCGCCGGGACAGATCGTATTGAGTGGTGAACTGTCTGCCTTGCAGCACGCCATGGAACTCGCCAAAGCGCGGGGAGCCAGAATCGTGCAACAACTGGCAATTACTGTTGCTTCTCACTCGCCCTTGATGCAACAGGCATCCCAGAACTTTGCCGAGACGGTCAAACAGTTTTACCTCAACCCGCCAGAAGTCCCCCTGTTGTCCAACATTACCGCGCAGGCCGTTACCAGTGTTGAAGAATTGCGCCAGGAAATGATTGAACAATTGACCCGACCCGTGCAATGGACCCGCTCGGTACAGACCGCCATTAGCTCTGGTGTGGATACGTTTGTTGAACTGGGGCCAAATCAAGTGCTTTCAGGATTGATCCGCCGTATCTCACGAAATGTCGAGAGTATCAGCCTCAACGATATGGCAATCGTTAAACTTTGGGGGAATCAAACATCTGTACCTGCAGAAAATCAGCAAGAATGAAAAGAAGAGAGTAGCAATAAATATGAACCGTCGAGTCGTTATTACCGGATTGGGAGCAGTAACACCGCTGGGCCTGGATGTTCCCACCACATGGCAGGCATTACTCGAAGGACGCTCAGGTATTGGCATGATTACCCAGTTTGATGCCAGCGACTTTCCTGTTCGCATTGCGGGTGAGGTCGAAGGTTTTACCCTTGACCAGACAATAGATGCCCGCGAGGCAAAGCGTATGTCCCGCTATGTCCATTATGCCTTGAATGCGACGCTGGAAGCGGTGCGTGCCGCCCAACTGGACATGGCGCAGGAAAATGCCTACCAGGTCGGGGTCATTTTTGGCACCGGTGCTGGTGGCATTGACCTTATTACCGAGCAACAGGCTATCTTGCAGCAGAAAGGCTACCGTCGCGTGGCTCCACTCTTGATAGCCAACATGATTGACGACTCGGCCAGTGGACACATCGCTATCCAATTGGGAGCGTGTGGCCCCAATATGGCGGTTGTCTCTGCCTGTTCAACAGGGGGGCATAATGTCGGGGAGGCATTTGAAACGATACGTCGTGGCGATGCCGAGGTGATTATTGCCGGCGGGAGCGAAGCCCCCATTCTTCCTTTTGTCCTCGCCAGCTTTACCAATATGAAAGGGCTGGCGAGCGACAATGACAACCCACAACAGGCATGTAAACCATTCGATGCCCAGCGCGACGGGTTTGTGCTTTCCGAAGGGGCTGGCGCACTGGTGTTGGAAGAATACGAGCATGCCCGCCAGCGGCAAGCCCCCATACTCGCAGAGGTTGTCGGCTATGGCAGCAGCAATGACGCCTTTCACATGGCAGCCGCAGATGAACGCGGCATTGGTTCCAGTCATGCAATGAGTATGGCTCTACGCAAAGCCGGCATACCCCCGCAGGAGGTTGATTATATCAATGCGCATGGCACCGGTACGCAGCTCAACGACGCCACGGAAACCCTGGCAATCAAAAACACGTTTGGTGAGCATGCCTATCAGGTGCCCATTAGCTCAACCAAGTCTATGCTTGGGCATATGATGGGGGGAGCCGGTGCGGTCGAAGCAGTGGTGTGTGCGCTGGTGCTGCAGCACGGGTGTATTCCGCCCACTATCAACTATGCAACTCCTGACCCTGCCTGTGACCTTGATTATGTGCCACAGCAACGCCGCGAACAACAACCGGTGCAAGTGGCTATTTCAAACTCTATCGGGCTAGGGGGGCACAACTCCTGCCTCGTTTTGCGCAGGTTTGACGATTGAGTGGTAAGGACAATGTCTTCACCCTCTCCTCAAACCCCTCTCCCATCGAGACTCTGATGGTAAAGTCCGGGCAGGGCCTCGCGCAAAGGCGCAAAGCCGCAAAGGTCCGCACAGGAGATGGGGTTTCCCAACAGAGTCCTCCAGGGAGAGGGGATTCGGACGCCCCTCTTCCCCCCTTGTGACTCTGATGGTAAAGGGGGGATTGGTTATCAGGTAGGGGGTTGGCGGTGCCAAACCCCTGCCCCAGCCAGGCGAGCCGCCTGCGCTCCCAGGGACCGTACAGGTTTACCATCAGAGTTCCTTGTGTGGGAAGGGTCTCAACAGGTTTTACCTGCGGTGGGCTTTGCTTGCGCACGGCGAAACATGCACGCAAGAGCGTGCCAA
>CAYFVX010000774.1:0-2911 GCA_964346425.1 uncultured Chloroflexaceae bacterium
GCGTGGATACGACTCAATTTCGGCAAGAACAAACGCAACGCTGTACGAAGACAACGCGCTACGGGCTATCACCTGCCACACCGGCAGCAAGATGTCGTTTTCGTGCCAGATGGACATCCTCCGCCGATTGAAAAACCAGCACCATCCTGGCGGGAACTGTGCCCATATTCCAGAAACCGTGCGGCTGCGTTGCATCAAACATTAAACTATCACCTGCCCGCAAGGTGTACGTCTGAACACCTACCCGATAGTGTACCTCCCCTTCCAGACAGTAGACAAATTCCTGACCTGGATGCAATATCGGTTCACTGATTTCCCCATCCGCGGGAGCAATCGTTACCAGAAATGGCTCAATCTGCTGATTTTGCAGACCAAGACCCAGGCTTTCCATCAAACATCCATGCTCCTGTGTCCCCAATCGCTGTTCACGACGGACAAGCACCACCGAGGCTTCTTCCTGTGTTTCCTCAAAAAAATCAGCAATCCTCACCCCAAGTGCTGTTGCCAGCGCGTGGAGAGATGACACCGTCGGCGAATTCTCCCCTCGCTCGATCAAACTAATAGCATTCACCGACAAACGACACTGCTCGGCCAGGGCCCGCAACGAGAGCTTGTGCTGCTCACGAATAGCACGAATGCGCCGCCCCACCTTTGGCACAGAATTTTCCATACGTATTCAAACCTTTCCGTACAAAATCTCTCTCTGATACCAGGCTATCTTCCCCTCAAAGCGTCAATGACTGTGGCAGATGCCTGATGCGTTTCTCCGGTCTCCGGCTCAAAGGAGTATATTTTTGTACCGTATTACCCTTTCCAGAGGTAGCAGACCTCGGCGGGGTGCCCCCTCACATGTGTAGGGGTTTTCGCAAAACCTGATACCAATGGGACAAATCGCCCGTAGGGGTTTGCCGCCGGCAAACCCCTACAGCGTGCCTCCAGCCAAAAAAGTCTCCACATGTGAGGCCCCCCGCTGAGGGTAGCAGACACCTGCGGCAGGTGTCCGCTGCTTGTCCATGGTCTCTAGTCCATCGTCTACGGTCTCTCTTGCAGCCATCACCTGGGCAGGTTGCGCCAGAAGCGTATGCCTCCAACCAGCAACGCAATGACAACTACGCCAGCCGCCGCCATCATCAACCACCTCGTCAACTTCTGCTGTTGCTGTGCCTGTTCAGCCTGTTGTTGCTCTTCCTCAACAACCAACTGCCACGGCGGAGAATCCGCCTGCACACTTCCGTGCGGAAACTGTACATCCAGCATACAAGCCATATCCGGTGACAAGGAGCCTGCCTGAGCTGTCACCACCGCCTCCTGTATCTCAATGTTGGCATCCACTTCTGCCTGCTCACATGCAACCATCGCATGTATTGCATCTGGAGCAAACGCCTCGGGCAAATGCACCAGTACCTCGGACGACTGAATAGCATACGGACGGTCTGACTGGCTCAACTTCCAGGAAAGTTGATCACCATCCTCAGCAACCCACAATCCACCCTGTACAGTGTACCCAATGGTAAAGATGCGCGTCCGATCAGTGGTCAGGGGAAAATACCATCTGATACACGACGCCTCATCGGTAGTTTCGACCACAAAAGTATGTGGCTCCTGACTGCTGGCTTGCACATAAACCTGTTCCTGCTCGCTCACCTCCCACGTATCCACACCAGTCAACCGGTCATGTGACCGACAGAACGAAGCACTGCGAAATGGCCCCCCAGCCAGATCGAGTTTCCACGTCTCAACCACCTGCATTTCCCCTGACGGCGCAATCGTCAAATCATAATCCCGCTGCTGCACCACGGCTGCATTGGTCGGATCTGCGAGTGCTCGCTCGGCACTGGTCTGCCAGGGCGGAGGAGCAGCCTGCACTGCTCCATGCGGAAACCGCACGCGCACTTCCCAGCTCGTCCCTGGATCAAACAACCTGTCTGCAAACGTCACGGTTTGCCCCTCAATAACCGGTTGCTCTTCGGATGGCTCCTGATTGCGATAGCTCGAAGCCTGCACTACCGATGGCTCATACGCCGTCGGCAAATGCACCACAACCCGCGCATCAATAATCGAGTAGGCATGATTTTCCTCCACCGCCATCCAGGAAAATATATCATTGCCATCCGGATAGACGCGCATAGCCCCTTGCAGTGTATATTTCAGCGTAAATGTCCGTGAACGATTCTGTGTCTTGGGAAAATACCAGGTAATAGTCGTGCGCTCCTCACTGGTACGAACGGTATAGGTATGTGGCTCGTAATTGATGGAATCCTCATTGGTATTTTCCTCATAGTGTACGCCTGAACTGATAACTTCCCAGTCGGTAACAGCGGTGATGTGCTCATGCGAAATATCATGCATCACCCGACTGAAACGGCCCTCCCGAAAATTGACATTCCAGGTTTCGACCACCTGAACATCGCCATTCGGCAGCAGTGTCACCTCACAATCACGTTGCTGCACCGTGATTTCCTTTTCCTGGGCAAACACCGAGGAAGATTGCAACCCCCAGCTCTCCCCCAAAAGGCAAACAAACGCCAGGATAAGCAGGCAACCGGCAACAAAGCGATGTCTCACAATGTGCTTTTTCCAGATACGAGAAGCAGTCTGCCGTATGATGGC
The DNA here is from genome assembly GCA_964346425.1 of uncultured Chloroflexaceae bacterium. Classification (GTDB taxonomy): domain Bacteria; phylum Chloroflexota; class Chloroflexia; order Chloroflexales; family Chloroflexaceae; genus JAAUSY01. The sequence continues at coordinate 2,611 of CAYFVX010000774.1, forward strand.
GTACTGCTGCTGGCGATTGCTGGTGACCGAACTCATCACGTTCAAGATGGTGTGCCTTCCTATCATTATGATGCCCTTTCTGCTTTCTGTTGGATCCATCCAGGTATGATATTTTTCTCTCACTTTCGCTCAACCAGATGAAGAAACGTCTACCCTTTTAATATAATGGACAAATGTACCATTATCATAGGATAATTGACAGATATTGTCAATCGTCAGAGCTTGCCATTTTCTTGCACTGACGTGCAGCGGTAACACCACAGAATATCGTGGAGTATCCTCAACGCAGTTGCCCCAGGGG
>CAYFVX010000775.1:0-2910 GCA_964346425.1 uncultured Chloroflexaceae bacterium
GCGAGGAGGGACGCGAAGCGGGAGCACAACAGCAAGCTCTCACCACCGCCCGCCGTATGCTGAGCCGCCTGGATGACGCCACCATCAGCGAAATGACCGGCCTGCCAATGGAGGTGGTCCAAGGGCTACGCGAGGAGTAGTGGAGCATGGTACGGTATGAAAATAGGTGGGAGCAGACGCCCGGACGAGCCGCGACCGTGAGGGGGCGGACACGGTATCGTATAAGAACGGTTTATTTTCACGTGAGAATGGAGAATGGAGAATGGGGAATGGTCCGGGCAGGATACACCACAATGAACCCTGAACCCTGAACCCTGAGGTGCTATATGAATCCAGAGCAACAAGACGACTTCTTTATCGCCGGCGGGACCATGCGTCCCACCGCACCATCCTACATCCCGCGCCCCGCGGATGATGCCCTCTACCGCCACGTGCTGGCTGGTCGCCTCTGCTACGTGCTCACCGCACGGGCAGATGGGCAAATCCAGCCTGATGGTGCGCACCGTGCAGCGGCTCAAACAGGACGGTCGCACCAGCGTGGTCATAGACCTGACGCACATTGGCGAAGCCGACTGCGATGCGTGGTACCAGGGTGTGCTCAAGCGCATCGTGCAGCAACTGCGGCTACGTGTGGATGTGGCAGCGTGGTGGCAGCAGCACGCCGACCTGAGCGTCTCCGACCGCTTCACCACCTTCCTGCGCGAAGTCGTGCTCGAACAGCACAGTGGCCCGCTGGTCATCTTCATAGACGAAATAGACACGACGATCAAACTGGACTTCAAAGACGACTTTTTTGCCGCACTGCGTGCCATGTACAACGCCCGCACGGTAGACCCGCGCTACGAGCACCTGAGCTTTGTGCTGCTCGGCGTCGCCGCACCCAACGACCTGATCCACGACCGCAAGCGCACCCCCTTCAACATCGGAGAAGAAATCGCGCTGCAAGAATTGCAACCCACCGACGCCACCCCGCTGCGTGACGAACTGGAACGGCACGCGCCCGGCCACGGCGAACACCTCTTCACCCGCATCTACGCCTGGACCAGCGGACACCCCTACCTGACGCAAAAACTCTGCAAAGTCGCCACCACCGACGCCCCACCCGATACCAATCCATCAATTCGTGCTATTCGTGCTATTCGTGGATCCTGCCCGGACGGTACCGACAGCGTCGAAGCGCAAACGGCTCGCCCGCATCCGAGCGAGCAGCATGCCCACGCTCCCCAGAACTCGCCCGACGTTGACACCGCCCGACACATAGACCACCTGGTTGAGCAAACCTTTCTCTCGGACGAAGGGCGCAAGGACTCCAACCTGGTCTTTGTGCAAGACCGCATCCGCACCACCCCGCCCGATGAACGCCGCCGCATGCTGCAGCTCTACCAGCGCGTCCACCGTGGCGAAACCATTGCGGACGACAAAGACTCCGCCATCCAGTACCGCCTCAAGCTCTATGGCCTGCTGCGGGCCGAAAATGGGACCCTGCAGGTGCGCAACCGCCTCTACCGCGAAATCTTTGCGGCAGAATGGGTGCAGGCCAATATGCCCCCGCGCCGCAGCAACCGCCTGGTTGCACTGGCAGGCACGCTGGCGGTCGTACTGCTGCTTGCTGCCCTCTTCATCGTCACGCGCAAGCCCGACGCCGCCCTCTGCGAACAGCAGTTTATCGAAAGTAGCAGCCGCTCGGTGCGCCTGAACGCGCTGGCCTGTCTGTTCAACCAGTCCGACACCCGCTATGACCAGCACGACCAGACCGCCTATACGCTCTTTTACGACCTACCCATCGAAGAACAGATAGACCTCTTCTGGCTGGAAAACCCGCAAAGTGTAGGAGCCGACCTGCTCACCGTTGTCGAAAACCTCTCGCTCACGCTGGACACACGAATGACCCACGACATCGAACTCATGCAGGCCATGCGCAACGTGCTGGCCGACGCCAACCAGCCAGCCGACGCGCTCATCGCCGAACTCGACGCCTGGCAAACCGCCCGCCAACACATGCAGGCTGACGACTACCCTGCCGCAATAGACGCCTGCAGTACGGCTATTGCCCAGAACAACGACCACCCGGTCCTCCATTTTGATAGAGCCGAAGCGTCTATCGCAGTGGGCAATTACGCGGCTGCCCTGGCGGATCTGGACGAGGTGATGCGGATTGCACAGGAAGCCCCGCCGACGCCCACACCGTCAGCGGTGACCGCCATCTCCACAACCGCCAGTCTGTCGCCCACCGCCACAAGAGCCGTCGCGCAGGAAACGCCAGCCACCGCGCAACCAGCCGCCAGTGTGCCGCCCGCGGTTACGCCCACTGTGCCAGCCGTGCCGATAACACGCACGGGGGAACCTGTCCAGGAGAGAACGGCGACAGCAACCCTCACACCAACGACATCCATAACACCCAGTCTGGTGATGGGGCATTCCAGGTTTGTCAGCGCGGATGGGATCAGGGCAGTGGTGGGAGAGATAATAAAAAACTGGGCGATGCCGGGTGTCTTGCAGATAGGACAGCACGAATACCCATGGCTGGTATCATCTTTGAACGTACCATCTCGCACGAACCCTCGCTTTCCAGTCACTACTGCTGAATGGAGGAATGAAATCGTGCATCGTAGCAAAATCTTCAGCAAAGAGAGAATCGGCTACTGGCGGTATATCCCGCCTGGCCGCTACACCATCGGTGGCTGGCTGGATGATGAGTGGGACGACAATGATGCGCAGGCCACCATTGACCTGCCCGCCTACTGGATCGCACAATACCCCATCACCAACCAGCAGTACGCACAGTTTATCGCAGATGGCGGCTACGACACGGCAGCGTGGTGGACAACGAACGGCTGGCAGTGGAAAGAGGAAATCGGGCGAACACAGCCCTACTTCTGGGACGACTCACGTTTCAACGCGGACAACCAG
>CAYFVX010000776.1:0-1597 GCA_964346425.1 uncultured Chloroflexaceae bacterium
TCCCCTGGGAGCGCGGGCAGCCTGCCCGCCCCAATGCAGGCGAGCCGCCTGCGCTTCCAGGTTTTTGACCGAAACTGGCGATTTTGACATGACCCTCCCGTTTGGACTCTGATGGTAAACCCCATCTCCTGTCCGGACCTTTGCGGCTTTGCGCCTTTGCGCGAGGCTCTGCCCGGACGTTACCATCAGAGTCCGTCAGGGCGGGGCGTCGGTTTCCTGTCAGGGCAATGCCTGATACTCAAAATCAAACCGTTGCTGAAAGCGGCGCAGCGTGCGCAGCACCGGGATACCAACGATAGCGATGAGTGCGCCATTGCCAAAGGCGCGAAAGACATCCCATCCCAGTGACGTCAACAGATAGAACGTGGTATAGCGTTGCAGGGCTTCAACGAGCGTGCTGTCTGGATGCCATGACTGGTCGACCGGTCCGCTCATGAAAGGCCAGAACCAGATATTCATAACAACCCCGTAGAGAAATCCCCACAACGCCCCAAACAGCACCAGTACCGCCACTTCGCTGTGTTCCTGCCAGCGGGGAAGCCAGCGGTGAAATGCATAGGTAAAAATGCGACACAATGGTGCAGTCATCCCCACCCATCCAGCCGTAAGCATCTGGTAGGGCAACCAGGGGCCAAGTGCGCCGGTAATCAGCGCAGAGACGATGAGCGTCATCACTCCCATCTGAAAACCAAACCGTCCCCCATACACATAGCCAGTGAGCGTAATCAGCACAAAAATGGGGCTGAAGCCGCCGGGGCCGGGGATGGCGACCTCGACAAAGCGTAACACCGCATTCATAGAGACGAGTATACCAAGCAGGGCAATGATTTTCGTATTCATCGTTTGTCCCTGGATGTCAAACAGAAGCGCAACAAAGCTCAAGCCTACCAGCATGGTGAGCACGAGTGGCGCATCGCCGGCATGTGCCTGGCCCATGGTATTCTCATGCATATGGGCTGCCAGCAACTCCGGGGCAATGAAGGGATACAAGAACGCCACCAGCCCGATAGCACTGCTCAGCCCATAGATCAGGCCGCTCAGGATGCGGTGTTTCATTGGGGATTCCTTTTCGTTTGCAGCTTGAAAAAGCCGACCAGCAGCGCAATCACCAGTACGGCAAAGAAGAGATAGCTGTCGGGCATCTCCTGGGCTTCTGCCTGCTCTGCCTGTGTCGCGGCTGACTTTTCGGTGCCGCTGGTATCTTGCATATCGGATGCTCTGGCGATATGCGATTCGGATTGCGGTTCGCTCATTGCGGGAGCTTCCGTTGCCTGTGCAATGGAGGAGACATGCTCGTCAGTGGGAGTAGCTGGCTCTGGTGTTGCGGATGCTTCAGGCAGGGGGGAATTGCTTGACTGCCCTTCATTTGGGAGAACTGGTTCAGGTGTTGCAGATGCATCAGGTGCAGGGGAACTGCCTGACTGTGCTGGCAAGGGTTGTGCTGCTGTATTGCTATCCGCTGGCGCAGGAGGTGGTAGCGGGGTGCTGGTAGGTGCAGGCAGTGGCTCCGTCGGTGCAATGGTGCTGGTGGGCACAGGCGTACTGGTGGGCACAGGCGTACTGGTGGGCACAGGCGTACTGGTGGGCACAGGCGTAC
>CAYFVX010000776.1:1697-2895 GCA_964346425.1 uncultured Chloroflexaceae bacterium
TGGTGGGCAACGGTGTATCAGTCGGAGCAGGCGGTGGTGTTGGTGTACTGGTCGGCGTGGTTCCGCCAGGCGTCGGGGTTCTGGTGGCTGGCAAGATGATATCCTGCTCAGGCGTGCTGGTTGGTATGGGGGTCGGGCTATTCGTGGGCGTGTGCGTCGGGCTATGCGTCGGGCTATGCGTCGGGCTATTCGTCGGCGTGTTGCTCGGGGTGTTGCTCGGCGTCGGCGTGAAGGTGTCGGTGGGCGTGGGCGTCTCGGTTGGAATGTCGGTGGGACTCGGCGTGGGCGTGTTGCTCGGTGTGCTGGTTGGGGTGTGCGTGTGCGTCGGTGTCGGTGTCGGCGTGGGTGGGGTGCAGATGTCGGCAAACTGGAGCGCGGGCAGTGATGCGCCGCTGCCAAATTCGCCTTCGCCCCATGCCCAGCCTTCCACGTCGCCTGGACTGACGACGCGGCTACTGGTGCCCATGCCGGAATATTCCCATGCGCCGTTGTTCAGTTGATAGTATGCCCAGTAGGAGCAGGCTTCGCCGGCCCGCATGCTACATTCGCAGAAGCATTGTTCATTGGGATAATCGCAACCCTGGTTGCCAATTCTGCATATGGCAGCTCCTAGCGATGGATTAAACTCCATTGTGACTTGCAGGCTGGAAGCGTCCAATACCTCCTCACCGGTGGCTTTGCCATCGTCTGCTTGCAGTGGTTGTAGATCTATACATTCGGTGTGAACTGTGCCATCACCAAATTTGACGACCAGGCCGGCATGGGTGTCGGCGGGGTCTTCGGCATGCAGTGCGGGTGGCGTGAGCACCACAACGAGCAAGCAGAGCAAGAATGCAGAAAAAAATTTGTGATTTGTGAATAGTGTTGTTTTCATAATGTTACCTCTCTCGAACGATGATAGGCAGATAGACCAGCCGCTGGCTCCCCTGATCATCACCCACAGATGGTGTTGCGGTTGCGGTGCTGGTCGGTGTGCTACTGTCTGGTGTTGCGGTTGCGGTGCCGGTCAATACAATTGTCGGGGTGATGGTTGGTGTTGCGGTTACAGTCGCCGTCACTATCGCCGTCACTGTATTGCTTGCGGTTGCGCTACTCGTTGGCGAGGGGCTACTCGTTGGCAATGGGCTATTCGTTGGCGTGCCGGTTGCGGTGGGTGTCGCAGTTGCGGTGGGTGTCGCAGTTGCAGTGGGTGTCGCAG
>CAYFVX010000777.1:0-2894 GCA_964346425.1 uncultured Chloroflexaceae bacterium
TGTGCCTCCGTGTCTCCGTGGTGAAAAGAAACTATTCATCCGAACCTGGTATGAGAGTGTGGGAGCGTGGGACCGTTCAAGCGTGGGTCTGCGGCCTGCGGCCTGCGGCCCGCGGCCCTACGCTCAACCGTCTACGATCTCTCCATTTGCGACTGGTTGACCGGGAGTGTCAGGGCAAAAGTTGTCCCTTCGCCTTCAACGCTTTCCAGCCAGATTTTCCCACCATGTGATTCCGTTGCCAACTTGCAAAAGGTAAGGCCCAGGCCAGTTCCGCGAACTTTCCTGCCGCTTATCTGCCCAAATTTCTCAAAAATGCGTTCCTGGTACTGTGCGGGAATGCCAGGTCCCTGGTCACTGACCCAGAACACTATCCATTCGCCTTCACTGACTTCTGGCAATTGGACTGGCATATCTACCGTTGCATTGACGTGGTGCGTTAATCCCCCTGTGCCGTTGTTTGCCACCTGCACCAGGGCAACACCCAGCATCACCTCACCACCATTGGGCGAGAACTTGATAGAGTTGTCAAGTAAATTTTGCAAAACGCGAATAGCTTTTTCGCGGTCTGCTTCTAGCACGGGGAGATTGTCTGGCATTTCCAGACACAGGGCAATGTCATGGTCTGTAGCCGAAGCACGCAAGCGGTCCATCGTTTCATCCACGATGGTGTAGGGCGAAAAAGGTTCGATATTGAGGGTCATTCGGCCCTGTTCCATCTTGGAAATGTCGAGTAGTGTATTGACCATTTCGAGCATAGACTGACTGCTCTGATAGGCAATACTCAAAAGCTCGTCCTGTTGCGAGGAGAGGGGGCCACCCAGACCACGCCGCACCATCATGATGCCATTCATAATAGCGGTGAGCGGTGCCCGCAGGTCATGCACCAGCATGCCGGTATAATCATCGCGCAGTTGGGCAAGTTCACGCTCGCCGGAAACATCTTGCAATAAAGTCAGTTGCCCCAACAAATAGCCTTCTTTATCCCGCACCGGCAACGAAATCTGGCTGATGAAACAATGCGGATTTTGCAATTCCAGTTCAAGCATATCCGTCTTGCCATTGTTCTCATTGAGCCAGGTCGGAATGGTCACATCCACTGCACGCTCGCGCAATTGGGTAAGTACCTCGTTCATCTGGCGACCGAGCAAATCTTCGCGCTGTATTTGCAAAATCTGGGCAGCGCGAGGATTGGCAATCATAACCACGCCGTTCGTCTCTGCCATTAAGATGCCATCTTTGTTGGAATTAAGCACCGCTTCCAGGCGATCACGTCCATTGGCAACCTGTTGAAACAGACGGGCATTTTCAATGGCAACCCCGATAGTTGCCGCCATGCGCATCAAACGGTCGGCATCTTCTTCCGTAAAGTCGCCATCCTCTTTGTTGAGCAACTCGATAACGCCAATCGTGCGCCCCTTGACAATCATGGGGACACAGAGGATAGAACGGGTCGGGTAGCCAGTTTTTTCGCTGATTTTGCTATAAAAGCGTGGGTCGTGCTGCGGGTCAGCCACCACTGCATACCGTTGCTTTTCTGCCACATAGCCCACAACTCCCTGACCACGAGGGATTATTTCGCCCGCCAGCTTTTCGACACCGGCTTCAAGCGTCATAACAAATTCCAGGTCGCCGGTTTCATCATCGCGCATCAAGAGGGAGCCAGCCTCAACGCGAAAATACTCATTGAGTTTTTGCACAACCAGGTGATAAATTTCCTGCGTATCGAGCGACGACGTAACCGCCGAGGATATATCATTCAGCGTTGCAAGCTCGGCACTGCGACGCCGGGCGGCATCGGTAATCACAAACGAAGTAATGGCAGCCGCAAGTTGGCCGGCCAGCATACGGGCCAGCGCAATATTATGCTCAGTAAATCGGTTCTTGCGATTTGTAGTTGCGAGTGTCAGCAGAGCAGCCACGCGATCCTGCGCAACCAGTGGAACAATTAACGCCGAATGAACGTTATTTTCCTTCAAGAGTTGCATATAGGTCGAACCGGGGCCGGTTGACTGCACATCGAATATCTGGATAGATTGGCGGGTATCAACGGCTCGCTTGAGATAGGGCGTCTGGTTAAGGGAAACAGGATCGGGTAAACTGACCCGTGGTGGATAGGTGCTGATGACTCGAGATGAGCTCTCGTCCTCATTCACCATCACCACGGCTCCGTAGGTTACATTGAGCAGGTCTGCAAACTCATTGAGGGTGAGCAGCAACAGTTCGTCAAGGGTCGCTGCTGTCTCAATCGCAGACACAATACGTAACAACGCATCAGTGCGTGGATCATTTGCTGATGTTTCAATCGTGCTCACGTTGTCCTGTTCATCCTGTTTCATGGACAGACAAGAGTTCTCTACACCTTAAAAGAACGTTCCAAAAAGAGATTCTTTGCATGAAGTACGCCTGAAATCCACAGAAATACATGTCCCTTTATTATAGCGGGTGAAGAGAGGTGCTGCAAATAATGGTCAATGAGGCACAAGGCTATTGTAAAGTCTTATGTTGTATGACATAAGACTTTGCAATAGCCAGAAAAAAGCATTTGCGGCGTGCCGCCGCGGGCTGTGGTGGGGTTTTGGGACGGCAAAGCCGTCCCAAAACCCCACCAGAATGGGTTGCGAGGGGCCTGGCCCTCGCGCTCCCATACGCATGAAGCTAACGCTTATTTCCCATTGGGGCGCAGCCCCAAACCCCTTTTTGTTTTGGGGGTTTGCAACCCCCAATCCCCCGCTTTGCAAAGCGGAAAACCGCTTAGCTTCATGCGCATGGGAGACTTTGTCCCCACACCCCTTGCGGGAAGCAAGGATTATTTAAAAGGTATTGGGGGGCACCTGTGGGTCTCACATGTGTAGACTTTTTCGGCGACCGCTTTGCAAAGCGGTTGAGGGATACCG
>CAYFVX010000778.1:0-2892 GCA_964346425.1 uncultured Chloroflexaceae bacterium
CACACTCTCACTGCTCTCATAGTCTGCCGCCGCGCGCCTCCTCCGCCCATCAGCTTGCCAGCTATGCCGAGGCTGAGAGGAAGGGTGGTGGGCGTCAGGCGTTGCTGGAGGCTTGCCGCAATGCTGCGCTGGCGGTGCAGGAACAGGCATGGCGTTTGCAGGAGCAACCGTTGACGGCTGGCAGGTTTCCGCGGGTGCGTCGCTTTGTGATAGATCAGTTTGTGCGTCCGTTTGTGGCTCCGTTGCTTGCGCAGCAGCAGCGTTATAATGCGGCCGTGCTGCGTTCGCTGTATGCTATGAATGAGTTGCAGGATGAGGACCGCCGTGTTCTTGCTCATGTGCATGCGCAGCAGGCAGAAACGGTTGAGCAGGTTGCCGGGTTGGAAGAGGCGGATACGCAGTTGCTCAGGTTGTTGATGGAGCAGCGTATTCAGGAGGATGGGTAGTGGGGTAGTCTCACATGTGTAGACTTTGTTTCGCTGGCGATGCCATTGTGGGGGTTTGCCGGCGGCAAACCCATGCGCAAGGTGAAACCTGTTGAAGGGCAAAGGAGGCATGCGTGGATAACGTCCAATTTCGGCACAAACAAACACAATACTATGTTTGCATAAGGAGAAAACTATGAGCGAACGACAACCGATAACCATCCGGTTTCGCTTCAACAAGGAAACCGGTCAGATCGAAGAATTCCTGGTAGATGACGGGGAGCGTAGCGCACCCGAATCCTACCACGACCAGTTCACCCGCCTGGTGGCTGGTGAACTCTTCCGCAACCCGCAGATAGAAGACGCTGGTGCCGATGCGGTGCATCGTATCCCTTCGACCGTCAACCCGCAGGAGGAACCACTGCAACAACAGAGGAGCAACGAATGACCCGCTGGTTTAACGTCGCAGGTCCCTGCAAGCCGGATATTCACTATCTGCTAGCGGCAACCAGACGCTTGCCGCTTGTAAAAGCTCTGATAGCACAGCAGAATTACTTTGTGCTGCACGCCCCCCGTCAGACCGGCAAGACCACCGCGCTGCTCACGCTGGCGCAAGAATTGACCGCATCGGGGGCGTATACCGCTGTGCTGGTGTCGGTAGAAGTCGGGGCCGCATTTCCGGAGGATACCAATGCAGCAGAACAGGCTATTCTTGCAAGTTGGCACGAATCAGCGGAGTATGATTTACCGGCCGAACTTGCGCTTCCTGCATGGCCCGCTGCACCGGCAGGTTCGCAAATACGCATGGCACTGGCAGCCTGGGCAGAAGCTTCGCCCCGTCCGCTGGTGCTCTTTCTCGATGAGATAGACGCGTTGCGCGATGATACGCTCATCTCGGTGCTGCGCCAGATACGCGATGGCTACCGCGCACGTCCGCGCAGCTTTCCCTGGTCGCTGGCACTCGTCGGTCTGCGCGATGTGCGCGATTACAACGTTGCCTCCGGTGGGAGCGACCGCTTGCATACCGCAAGCTCCTTCAACATCAAAGCAGAATCGATCACGCTGCGCAATTTCACCGCGGAAGAAGTGGCTGAACTCTACCAGCAGCATACCGACGAGACCGGGCAGGAATTTTGTGCCGAGGCAACCGCCCACGCCTTCTATCTCACCCAGGGGCAACCCTGGCTGGTCAATGCACTGGCTCGCCAGATGACCGAGTTTCTCGTCCCGGACCGTAGCCAACCCATCACGTTTGAGCACGTCAATGCGGCAAAAGAAATCCTCATTCAACGGCAGGACACCCACCTGGATAGCCTGGCCGAGCGACTACGCGAAGCCCGCGTGCGCCAGGTGATAGAGCCGATGATTATGGGCCTGCCGCTGGGCAATATTCCCCAGGATGACCTGCGCTTTGTCCAGGACCTCGGTCTCTGTCGTCTGGAACCTGCGGGTGGGTTGGTGATAGCCAATCCCATCTACCGCGAAGTTATCCCGCGGGTATTGACCTACGTGACGAATGCATCCATGCCGGCGTTTACGCCCTTCTGGGTAACGCCTGATGGCGAGATGGATCCGACCGGGTTACTGAATGGGTTTCTCGCCTTCTGGCGTCAGAATGGCGAGATGCTGATGAAAACCGTGCCCTATCATGAAGCTGCGCCCCATCTCATCTTGATGGCGTTCCTGCATCGCGTGGTCAATGCATCTGGCACGATTGAACGCGATTATGCAGTGGGCAAAGGGGCGGTAGACCTATGTGTGCGCTACCGGGATGTCACGCTGGCAATTGAAGTGAAAACGTGGCGTGACTCCGACAAGAAGGCGGATCCGCGCGAGGATGGTCTCAAGCAACTTGATCGCTACCTGGCCGCGCTGGGATTGGATTGGGGCTGGTTGGTGATTTTCGACCAGCGCAGCGGACTGCCCGATATCGCCGAGCGCACCACAACCGAGCCAGCCACCACGCCCGCCGGACGCACCGCAACGGTCATCCGCGCGTGACGGAGGGGGCGAGTGACGAGTAACGAGTAACGAGTGACGAGCCGCGACTGGGAGAGGGATTGAGAGAGAGGGTGAAGGCGCGATTGAAGAACACCGCTCCATTTGCACAAAAGGACGGGCAGGAGATGGGGTTTCGCAACAAAGATATGCATGTTGCGGTGGTTGTGTTGACCTGGAATGCGGCCGCTTATGCGCTGGCCTGTTTACATAGCGTGGTGCAGCAACACGCGCCACCCGATACGTTGCTGGTGGTAGATAATGGTTCGAGCGACCAGACGGTTGCCCGGGTGCAGCGCGAGATACCCTCTGCGCATGTGCTACGCAATACTAGCAATGTTGGCTTTGCGGCGGGGATGAATCAGGGGGTTACTGCGCTGCAGGCAAATTCTACGCCACCGGATGTTGTTGTGTTGGTCAATCAGGATACGCTGCTGGATGGACACTTTCTGGATGCTATTGTTGCGCC
>CAYFVX010000779.1:0-2890 GCA_964346425.1 uncultured Chloroflexaceae bacterium
AAATTTCAAGCGTTTTGCGGATGCTACCCTGGATATGGGGCCATTTTCGCTGCTAGTGGGAGCCCACAATGCTTCAGGCAAGAGCAATCTGCGTGATGCGTTTCGTTGACCTATCGGCTTGAACATCATGCGGACACACGCATCAAGAAACTGCGAGACCTGCCCGACACCCGCTGCCTGATAACAACGCAGGAGCATCAGGAGCGTCAGTGCGCTCAAGGGACCTCTCGGTTGCATAATGGTCGTATCATACATAATTCACAGGCTACCCTGGTGCAGGAAAGGAGACCGTATCGTGACTGAAGGAACCATACCAACCAGCCGCACAACCCTTCCATTTGATCAGGTATTGGAGTTCGCACAACAACTTGACCTGACTGACTGTGCGCGACTGGTCACGCGGCTGGCAGCCGACATAGAGCTATCACTTGTCCAGAACAGGCAGACCCAACCAACCCCATCATCTCAGGAGCGTATCAATCGTATTCGCGCCGCGCAGCAAAAATACGGACATCTGCTCACTCCCAGTGATGAATTTGCACGCCGCAAACAGCAGGAGATAGACCTTGAGGAGCGACAACCGTGATAGTACTGGATGCGTGTGCGTTGATTGCGCTGATACGACAAGAACATGGCTCATACCAAATACGGATGAAATGCTTACCACTGCAATCGTTCATCTATCTCCACCAGTTCCAGCGGAAACTGCTCCACCGGTACCTTGAATCGTTTTCGTGTGTCTTCACATTCCAACGCCACAGCATACAATGGCTCGTCTTCTGCCAGTTCACGAAATTCGGGAGGAGACTCGCACCACTGCTCTCCTCAACAGGTGTCACCTGTTTTGTGTGCTGCTTGCGCACGGCAAAGAACGCTCGTAGCTGCGTGCCACAGCTTTACCGTGGGGTTTGTTGTTTTTTCGACTTCGTCGAAAAAACAACAAACCCCACCAGAATGGGGAGTGTGAGGGAACCAGGTTCCCTCACGCACCCACAGGTGACACCCATTGAGCCACTGCTCTCTGCGCCTTTCGATGTGCCAGGTCTCGCTATCGGAGAGGCGCATAAGTTCCTGGTGTGCTACGATGCTGTGCTACAATAGAAACCATATGCTAAGAACAGCGGAGAGCAAACAGAAAGGGATGGTTATGGTTACGTTTTCCCGCATAACAATCAATCCAGCCCAGATGGATGGAGTGCCATGCGTTCGGGGCTTGCGTATTCCTGTGGCGACCGTCGTCGGGATGGTGGCGGAAGGGATGAACGAAGCGGAGATACTGGCAGCGTACCCTGATCTGGAACGTGAAGATGTGCGTGAGGCATTGCGCTATGCGGCTGCAAAGCTGCAGGAGCGAACATTACCATTGACGGATGCTTCATGAAGTTTCTGATAGACAATGCGTTGTCGCTCCTGGTGGCTCAACGATTGCGAGAACATGGGTATGATGCCGTGCATGTACGGGACTATGGGTTGCAAGCCGCTGATGATGCCGTCATCTTTGACCGTGCTGCGCACGAGGATCGAATCATTGTTTCTGCTGATACCGACTTTGGTACGTTACTCGCCACTCGCCAGGAGCACAAACCATCAGTGCTTTTGTTCAGACGATTGGGCGGACGACAACCTGAGCAACAAGTTGCGTTGCTTCTGGCAAATCTCAACTCCATCCCCATCCTCGGTCCAGCCGCCAATACGATAGTTGCCCGCGGGGACATACCGCCAGTAGTGGTCACCTTCAGCGGTCATCTCCGTGCCTCGCCGTTGTAGTTCATTGCGCCATTCGTCAGTGGTGACGGGGAAAAGCGGGTTGATGGGTGTGGCGGTGGGTGGCACGGGCGTATCCGTCGGTTCGGGCGTGGGTGTGCTGGTGCTGGTTGCGGCAGCTACCTGCGCGGTAGTGGGCGTGGCGGTCGAGGCGACGATGGGCGCGGAATCACCATTCCAGAGCCGCCAGAGGAGCACGCCCAGCAACGCGATAATGACCATACCTGCTGCCAGGAATGCGGGCGAGATTTTGTGCAGGTTGGGCAGGGGGGGGGTGGTGATGGGGCGGCGGGTCTGTGGTTGCTTCCATTGCTCCAGCGACATGCCCAGCTCTGCTGCTCGCGTCTGCAACGCATCAATCAGCCGTTCGTAGCCATCTTTCTGGTAGTATTCACACCACTGGTAGTCACCCAATCGCGCCGGCACTTCGCATGGTTCCAGCTTGAGCGGGATGATAAAGATGGCTTCTTCCGGCTGTTCCTCTGCTGTATCCAGAGCCAGCGTTATCTCTTTTTGCCCAAAGCCGGCTTTTTTGACCGAGGTTGCCGACAAGCAGACGATAACCACTTCCGACTCGCGGACGGCTCTGGGGATTTCCACCCGCCACCTTTGCCCTGGTTTCAGGTCTTGTTTGTCCATCCAGGGCTGAAAGCCGTCTCGCTCAAGTCGCTGGTAGAGTTTGAGTACCGTGTTTTTATCCTCGTGCGCGTGGCAGAGGAAGATGCGCAGGCGGCGGTTTTCTGCTGTGCTGCGGTCTGTGGTCATACGTTCTACCAGTACGAGTGATGAGTGATGAGTGATGAGTGTCTACAATGCGCTCTAACGCACCAGACAATAGAAGTAATCACTCGAATTTAATATTATAACCAGGTTCGGATAATGACTGCTACCACAGATGCACACAGATGAACACAGATTGTCCTTGTTTTCCTCTTTGCCTCTCTGCCTCTCTGCGCCTCTGCGCTTCATAAGTAATCAGGCGAACATGGCTCGCTCCCTGTCTGCGTGCAAACAGCTTTATTGTACCACAAAGTGCAAAGCGGAGAGCGGAGAGCGGAGAGCGGAGAGCGGAAAGCGGAGAGCGGAGAGCGGAGAGCGGAGAGCGGAAAGCGGAGAGCGGAGAGCG
>CAYFVX010000780.1:0-2871 GCA_964346425.1 uncultured Chloroflexaceae bacterium
ACAAGAGCAAGTTGAAGTAGCTTTATGGAGCGGCGGACTGGACTCACTTGCAGGATTGTTCAATCGAATAAACATGCATACATCTGCCGCATATACACTTTTCAGTACCGGTGAGAATCGAACGATGCAAGGAAAACAGAAAAAGCAAGTTCAGCAGCTTCGGAACATATTTCCAAACAAAACTATCAAATTGCAACAAATACCATTCCGTGTTCTAAGAACCCGTGTAACAAAGAAAATACAAAAGAACAAGGTTCCTCGATCTCGTGGTTTTCTCTTCCTATTGCTTGGTGCCGTTTGCGCTTGTCTTGAAGGACAAAATATGTTGCAGGTTTACGAGAATGGTGTTGGGGCTATCAATCTTGCAGGTGTTAAATCATCAACTGGAATCGATAATTCTCGATCAGTAAATCCTTGTGCTTTAAGCTACATGAGCGATTTACTATCGGCGATTTTAGATAGTCCTTTCAATTTTGATAATCCTTTCTTGTTCTGGACTAAAGCATGTATGTGTACATTGCCAGTTCAATCTCAAGAGTACGACCTCATACGTAGCACCATATCGTGTGATCGCCGTCCTCGTCACCCTGATTCTATTCAATGTGGTCGGTGTTCTTCATGTCTTCTTCGTCGACAGGCTTTACTGGCAAACGGTATGGAAGAGAGAGAACAAGACTATGTTATCCTTTCTAATCCAACCATTCAAGGACAAGAACAAAAAGTAGATGGTGATTTTCTCCATGTTATGCTGCATCAGGTTGATGTCTTGAAAAAGTGTTTGAACAGCGATGTACCCTGGGATGCACTGGTGCGTGAATATCCAGAGCTACATCGCATCTCCTGTGAGTTATCACAAGACAGAGAATCACAGCAAAACCTTGAACAGCAACTTGTACATCTCTATCGTGAGTATGTTGCTGAATGGGACAAACCAGGTGTTCGTCAGACGCTTCGTGATGGTCTTCTCTTTCCAGAAGAGATAGGCATTGTTGTCTGAGCAATTATGGAAGGACAAAGCAATATGAGCACTCATCCTATTGATAAACTTGATCTGCGCCAGTTGGGGCAGGAACTCAAGAATGCGCGAAAACGACGGAAACTTACGCAGGAAGATGCGGCAAAGATTATTGATGTTGCACGAACCACCATCACTGCAATTGAAGCAGGCGCACGCAAGATTCGCTCTGAAGAACTGGTTGAACTGGCACGTGCCTATGGCAAATCGGTCAGCGATTTTCTGCGCCCACGTCCCGTGCTTGAGCCTTTTCATACCGTCCAGTTTCGTGGTCCAACTGAACAGACCAGCACTCACCAGGAGAAGATTGAGCGGTCGGTGCTCCTGTTTGAAGATCTCTGTCGTAATTACCTGGAGTTGGAACGAATAACCAATACGGGCAGTATTCGTCATTACCCACCTGAGTATCAACGCAAAGGAACAAACCTGGATCTGGAAGCTGAAGGTCTGGCGCAAGCAGAGCGTAATCGGCTTGGTCTGGGAGATGCACCGCTTCCACCTGTTCGCGATATTCTGGAGCAGGATGTGGGCATCAACGTGTTTTATCTTCCCCTTGATCCTGGTTCATTGTCTGGTATCTACTACTATAGCGAGGAGTTGGGCGGATGCATTGCTATCAATAGTCAGCATCCAGAAGAGCGATGCCGCTGGACTATGTGCCACGATTACTGCCATTTTTTAGCCGACCGCTATGAGCCGACGGTGTTGTTCTACGAGGGATACCAACGCCAGCCTGTCAGTGAACGGTTCGCAGACCTGTTCGCAAAATATTTTCTCATGCCAACCAGCAGTGTGACCCAACGCTTCAATGAAATCTATGCACAGAAAAACGGTATGACACCCGGTGGTCTTTGTATTCTTGCCAATCGCTTTGGGGTATCGGTTGAAGCTATGACCCGTCGGTTGGAAGATTTACGCTTGATGAAGGCTGGCGCATGGGAACGGTTGCAGCGGAATGGGGCAAGAATTCGTGACTTCCAGGAGGAATTGCAACTTGCACCGGTTCCAGGACGGCGTGATACTTTCCCGATACGTTACCGCCAGATGGCACTGGATGCCTACCATAGTGGCACAATAAGCGAAGGGCAACTCGCAACGTTCTTGCAACTTGAACAGCGTGACGTTCGTAAACTTGTAGCCACGATGCCAGAACAAAGCACAACAGCAGAAGACGAGAGAGATGAAGATGATGTCCTGGAGGATGCGTTGCATGAGTGATCTTGTTTTTCAGCACGAAGGCATCATTCTGGATGCTGATTGCACCATTAGTCTTGCTTCGTCAGGGATCTTTGCTGACATTCTGAAGACATTTCCTTGTCAATGCAACGTTACCCAATATGTGCTTCAGCAAGAGGTATTGCGCAATGATATTCAACCGTGTATTGACCTGGGATTACTCCAGATGGTCAAACCTGAAGGCGAAGAATATGATACCATCTTGAGTATTCATGATGAAGTCAATGTCCCAAACAACGTATTAGGGGATGGTGAGATCGAAACGTGTGCTATTGCAGTGCATCGCAATTGGGCAGTTGGTATAGACGATAGAAAAGCGCGAGGATATTTTTCCAGAACGTATCCTCACTTGCACCTTGTGACCACTCCTGAGCTGGTGCAATATTGGGTTATCCAGGCAGAACCAGATACGTGTACCGTGCAACAGGCACTTGAACGCATCGAGAATGTGGGGAATTATAAAATCGGCAAGAAGCATGCGCTTTATACGTGGTGGAACAGGTGGTTTACATAACCCTGGTGTGAACCCCTGGGAGCGCGGGCATCCATAAGCGCGAACTTAAGCGTTATTGAGGCATAGGGATGTCTCCTTTATCTCCACGTCTGCCCCCCTTCCCCCT
>CAYFVX010000781.1:0-2865 GCA_964346425.1 uncultured Chloroflexaceae bacterium
ACCTCAGAAAGGCAGGAACCATGAGCACCAGCGATACCCTGCTGCACGTTCAGGAACTGGTCAAACATTTTCCCATCAAAGGAGGATTGCTGCGCCGTGTGGTGCAGCATGCACGCGCCGTAGATGGTGTCAGCTTTGCCATCCACCGCGGCGAAACGCTTGGGCTGGTCGGCGAAAGTGGTTGCGGCAAAACCACTATCTCGCGGACTATACTGCGGCTGGAACCCTCGACATCAGGCAAAGTCTTTTTTGAAACGAAAGCCGTTTTCAACGCATCCCGCCGCGAGCTAAAAGAACTGCGCCGCAATATGCAAATCATTTTTCAAGATCCTTATGCCTCGCTTGACCCACGGTTGACAGTGGGTGAGAGCATTGCCGAAGGGTTGGTTATTCACAAAATAGGTTCCAAACAAGAACGTACCGAACGGGTACGGACCGTGTTGGAACGAGTGGGACTCCATCCCAGCCATATGCAACGTTTCCCGCATGAGTTTTCTGGGGGGCAACGGCAGCGCATCGGCATTGCTCGCGCCTTGATTATGGAACCAAAACTCATTATCTGCGATGAGCCAGTTTCCGCCCTGGACGTGAGTGTACAATCGCAGGTTTTGAACCTGCTGCGCCAGTTGCAACAGGAATTTGGGCTAACCTATCTCTTCATAGCCCACAACTTGAGCGTCGTCGAACATATCAGTCATCGCGTCGCGGTGATGTATCTGGGGAAGATTGTTGAACTGGCAGCCCGTGAACAGCTCTTCCAAAAACCTATGCACCCGTATACCAAAGCATTGATTTCTGCCATTCCAGTGCCCGACCCGACCAGCAAACGCGAACGTATCATCTTACAGGGAGATGTGCCCAGCCCGATCAATCCGCCATCTGGCTGTCGCTTCCATCCGCGCTGCTGGATGGCGCAAGACATCTGTCAGCAAGAAGAGCCGCCATTTGAAGAGAAAGTGGCAGGTCACTGGTCAGCCTGCCACTTTGCTGAAGATGTGTCGGCATAGCGTTTGAACATCTGGGGTTGCTGGCAAACCAATCACCAGCACCCCCAGGAATACCAGACCATAGGAGGTTTTATGAAACAGCGTATTATTCTCTTCGTGACCACACTCAGTATGCTGCTGCTCGCAGTATCCGGCATTCAACCAACCCGACCAACCAGCAACCAGCAGTCGCAATTGTCTCTTTCATCTGCTTCGGCTGCTGAAGAACCACCCCTTGCACAAGTCGAATGGCCTGCACTTGCACTGGGCGAACCAATCAGTGGCTTCAAAAAGCCCGTCTCCATCACCCATGCCAGAGACAACAGCGGAAGATTGTTTATTGTTGAACAGGAAGGCACCATCCGTATCGTAGAAAATGGCGAGGTGCTAGAAACACCTTTCCTGGATATTACCGAGAAGGTCCTCAACGACGGTGAGCGTGGTTTGCTCAGTGTCGCCTTTCCAGCAGACTATGCCGAGAACGGCTTTTTCTATGTCTACTACACCGCCCAACCAGATGGAAATACCGTCGTAGCCCGCTATGGCGTCACGCCCAACCCGAACGAGGCAGACCCCGGTAGCGAAACTATTCTCCTCACCGTTCAACAACCCTACGAGAACCACAACGGCGGACAAATGGTCTTTGGGCCAGACGGCTACCTCTACATCGGCCTGGGAGATGGCGGCTCCGCCGGCGACCCGGAGAACCGGGCGCAAGATACAACCACCTTCCTCGGCAAAATACTGCGCATTGCCGTTGACCCCAATCTGGATGAATACACCATTCCAGAGAGCAACCCCTTTTATCAAACCGACGGCTATCTTGGCGAAATCTGGGCATATGGCCTGCGTAATCCCTGGCGTTTCTCCTTCGACCTGCAAACCGGCGACCTCTACATCGCCGATGTGGGGCAGGGCGAGTACGAAGAAATTGACTACCAGCCAGCCAGCAGCACTGGTGGCGAAAACTACGGATGGAACTGCATGGAGGGCAACCACGAATACCAGATGACCGACGCGTGTCGAGCACGCACACTGGTCGCTCCTCTTCACGAATATTCGCATGCTGAAGGTGGGTGCTCCATCACCGGTGGCTATGTCTATCGCGGCGCAACCTATGCCACTATGCAGGGCATCTACTTCTATGGTGACTACTGCTCCGCTAAAATCTGGGGCTTACAACGCGATGGGGATACCTGGCAACATCAACTCCTCCTGACCGCCACAGAACTGGGCAATAGCCTCACCAGCTTTGGGCAGGATGAACAGGGCGAACTGTATGTTACGGACTACATAGACGGCAATATCTACCCGCTGATTTCTACCGGCAAACCCGGCGAAACGTATGGCGTTGCCATAGAACCAGACAACCCTGCAAAATCGGGCAGCGCAAATACCACCGTCACCTACACCCTGCAAATCACCAACACCGGTTCAACCGCCGACACGTTTGATCTGGCTATCAGCGGCAACGAATGGCAAACCACCCTGCAAGAGAGCAGCATTGGCCCCCTGGAAAGCGGAGCCAGCACCACAACCGAGCTCTATGTTACAACGCCAGCGGACGGAATACCAGGCGACTCAGACATCACCACCATCACCGCCACCTCGCGAGGCAACCCCACAGAGCAAGCAAAAACAACCCTGACTACTCTTTTGAGCAATGCACCAACCGAGACCTACGGCGTGAGCATTACGCCCTCCACGGACACAAAAAGCGGTACCGCAGGCACTAATGTTATCTACACACTTGCACTGACCAATAACGGCTCAACCGCAGATACCTTCGACCTGTCCCTCAGCGGCAACACCTGGCAAACCACCCTGCAAGCGAGCAGCATTGGCCCCCTGGAAAGCGGAGCCAGCACCACAATCGAGG
>CAYFVX010000782.1:0-2858 GCA_964346425.1 uncultured Chloroflexaceae bacterium
AAAAGAGTGATTCAGATAAACACCAGCATTTCAAAACGCTTGATGCTGTTCTGTTTGCCGTGATACTCATAATGGCAGTGATGTTTTCATGGATGCATGCGCCTCCAAACACTATATTTGCAGGAGCCTACACAAGTATCAAATTTACTGCTGCTAAAAAAGTGGGTTTGACTTCAGCAGCATTGATATCCTACATTCTGTTGTTATTACTCTACCTTGATGCCGAGCGTGAAGCGGTATTCAGTTTGCGCAGAATCTGGAAATTTCGAGTTCTTCTAGCAGCTACCTTGTTCATCGTTGTCTTTTTTCAGATTCTTCGCGGTGACCGCGAATCTATAAGCCTGATAACAGCTTTCGTTGCTCTGTATCTGACCAGTTCAGACAGAAAAGCTTCCACCTTACCGAAAATTGCAGCCTGGCAGAAAATAAAAAAGATTATAGTGCCAGCTATGCTTATTATTCTCGCATATCTCACGATTGGATCACTGCGCAGTAAGCTGAGCGAGCAAGAACTTTCTTCGATAAATTTAGGTGAGTCAATACAAGAAGGGTTGCGCAGTGCAACCTGGAACGGTATTCTGCTTTCCAGTTTAAATATGGCGGGTCAATATTATGAGGGGCACCTGGAGCTTTTGTATGGTTCTACCTATATCGAATATGTTCTTTCACTTCCCCCTGGCTTTGTAGCTAATGCGATAGGATGGGAAAGACCTATAGATTCATCAGGTGACCCGTCTGTTGCATGGTTTCCAAAGGGGGCGACCGCAGGGGGAATTCATGCTGCACTGGTACCGTTCAGAAACTTCGGCGCATTGGGTGTCTTTGTTATTTTAGCAGGGTATGGAATACTTATCAGCTCGAGTGAATTAGCAAATACTCCTGATTATTTCTGGGGCAGGCTAATCTATGCCTCAGTTGTTTGTTATATTAACAGGTGGTTCTGGTATGGTGATATCAATATCATTCGTACTCTCATAATTGCTGTTGTAGCAGGTATTATGTATAACATTTTGACGAGTTTCTCTTGGACGAGAAAAAGAACTTCTTTTTATTCGTATCGTTGCTATATGGAGGAACCCAATGCGGCTTTGCGTAACAGTCGAAAATCGATTTAAACGCACTCCCGATGGTGCTGTATGGACAATAACACCATTTCCCTATTCCTTCTGGTTGCGCTATCTGGATGTTTTTGATGAGGTGTGCATTATTGCAAGGGGAGAGAACACGTCTGCGATATCAACCGACTGGAAACGGGTTGATGGGAAACATGTATCATTTGCGCCTGTTCCCCATTATCTTGGTCCCTGGCAATATCTCTCGCAGGCAAAATCAGTACGGCAGGCTGTTATTGGTGCAGTCAAACCAGAAGATGCCGTTATTTTTCGGGTACCTTCAAATCTGGCGTCCTGTGTACAGCCTTTGCTGCATCGCGTCACGCATCCCTATGGAGTTGAGGTTGTAGGTGACCCCTATGATGTATTTTCGCCAGGAGGAGTCAAACATCCTTTGCGTATCTTCTTTCGGTGGTGGTTTTCGCAACGGTTACGCCGTCAGTGTCAGGAAGCTTGTGCGCTCTCCTATGTTACCGCACACAGCCTCCAGAAACGCTATCCCCCTGGACCGCAAGCGTTCACCACATCATATTCTAGCATTCAACTGGAACCGTCTGCTTTCGTCTCTACTGCCAAAAAACCAGAACGATGTTGTGCATGGTTTTCGCTCGTTTTTGTTGGCTCACTTGCTCAGATGTATAAAGCACCGGATGTATTGATTGATGCAACGGCAAGGTGTGTGCAACAGTATCAGCTAAATGTAGAAGTGGTCATCATTGGGGACGGAAAGTATCGTCAAGAATTAGAAGCACGTGCATGTACATCAGGGTTAGAGGAGCATATCAAGTTTCTTGGAGAATTCCCTGATCCTCAAAGTGTGCAGGTTGCATTGGATAAAGCAGACCTCTTTGTCCTTCCATCAAGACATGAGGGTTTGCCAAGAGCAATGATTGAAGCAATGGCCCGTGGACTTCCCTGTATTGGGTCGTCTGTAGGTGGTATACCTGAACTGCTTTCAGCAGAAGATATGGTACCACCAGGAGATGTTGATGCATTGGCACGCAAGATACGGGAAGTGCTCACAAGTCCAGAACGGATGGGACGCATGGCTGCCCGCAATCTGGAAAAAGCAAAAGAATATCGCAGTGATCTGTTGCAAAGACGACGCATTCAATTTTATCGTTACTTGCGGAATCAAATGGAAAACAAGGAGAAATGTTGGTGAAAGTGCTCCATCTTGTCAAAACATCTACAGGAGGAACATGGGCATTACGACAAATGCGAGAACAGGTTCGACTTGGGCTGGAAGTTCATGCTGCACTACCAACGGATGGTCCCCTTATACCGCATTATCAAAAAGGAGGTGTTTCTCTTTATCCCCTCCAGACAGATTTTCCGGCGCGATCATTAAGGCTTCTTCCAGAGAGATGCCGTAATCTCCGCAATTTGATTGCATCCATCAAACCGGATATCATTCACTCTCATTTTGTAGGGACCACTCTCACCATGCGGATAGCTCTTGGTAAAAAATTCTCCATCCCACGAGTATTCCAGGTTCCTGGCCCATTACATTTGGAACACCCTTTTTTTCGCCATTTAGAACTCATGACAGCGGGTGACTGGGATCATTGGATAGGGTCTTGTGAGTGGACACGTCAAAAATATCTTGCATCGGGCATACCCGAAGACCGAGTTTTCTTGTCGTACTATGGAACTGATATAGATGATTTTACTTCTCGGCAGCCAGGAAAATTAAGACGAGAGCGAGATATCAGTCCCGAAACAAAAATTATTGGAATGGTTGCT
>CAYFVX010000783.1:0-2857 GCA_964346425.1 uncultured Chloroflexaceae bacterium
AGAATGCAGAATGCAGAATGCAGAGCCACCTTTCGCTCAGCAAGTGACATCTGTTGAGGGAATGTGTTCGTCGAAACAACTCTCTGCCTGGTGGTTTGTGGCGACTTCGCAGCCACAAACCACCAGGCAGAGAGTTAGGGAGTTGTGCCGCAGGCACAGAGAAATGCTCTGTTACGTTACGTTATCGCTGTGAGGGCGAAAGGGCTGGCGTCCCTTCAGCCTCCTGGACACTGCCAAAAATCTTATCGGTGAACTTGACATACCAGGCGGCCACTTGCACCTGGATAATATACGCAACCGCAATGATCAATGCTATCTCGGAGCCTTTGTCGCCCTGCAAAACATTCAATGCAATTGCCAGTGCAATAGACAGATTACGCATGACCGAGCCATAGACCAGCGCAATGCCGTCGCCGCGCGAGAAAGCCACCTTCCCCACTACCGTGCTGAGCAAGAAGTTTATGCCATAGAGCACCACCAGTGGCAAAAGATATTGCACCAGGATCAATGGATTGGAAACAATTGATTGGGCCTTGAGTGCCATCGCCACAAAGACGATACCCAGCACACCAAGCATAGAGAGCGGTGGGAACTTTTGCTTGATTTCCTTCTGGTAACGCTCCTGACCATAGCGGGAAATGATAAACCGTTGCGTCGCATAACCGGCTGCCATGGGCAGAAACACCACAATAAAAATCTGCTTAAACACATCCAACAGCGGAATATCTATGACCGTTCCCATCAAAAACTTCAAATAGAAGGGAGTCAATAGCGACCCAAGCACCAGCCCGATCACCGTCATTTTAATCGCTGCGGCAATATTACCCTTTGCAAAACCTGTCCACGATATAGTCATTCCGGACGTAGGCAACAATGACGTCAGCAACAAACCGAGCACAATCAGATCATTTTCTGGAAAAAACAGCTTGCCAATACCAAAACCAACAAAAGGAATAAGCAAAAAGTTGAGTGCCTGCACTACAATCTGGAGTTTTGTATCACCCTTGGAGAAAACTTTTTTAATCTGCAGGTTGACCATCATGGGGTACACCATCAAAAAGGTCAACGGCACAATAGCACTTTTCAATGGAGCGGCAGTTGCAAAATACCCATAGATAATTCCCAGAATCATAAATGCGGGAATGCTCCATGTCAGGTTTTTCTGCAAGAAGGCAATCGTTTTCCAGAAAAAACCTCCCGAAGATTGTTGTTTCACCTGCGTTTGCGCATTATTTCCCGTTCCTGCTGCCATACCCTCACATCCTCCTTACTATTTCCATCCGTAGCGCACACCCGCCCATCATACCATATTCGGCTGATACCTGAGAAAAAAGATGTATCATGCATCTCTGCATTAGTATGCGAGAGAGCCATTCGTTTTATTCGTTACTCCTTTTGCAGATTTTCGGACTTCAACCGCCAGGAACGCCAGGAACGCCAGGAGATGCCTTTTTTTCAAGGAGAGTTCTCGCGTTTTTGACCTTCTTCAGGTTGACAGAACAAGAAAAACTGCAAGGATAGCGTTTCGTTTTATTCCGTGGTTTTCAACTCATTATCCGAATGAGGTAATGGTTGCCAACGCGTTATGGATGGGCTTCTTGATTGAGTAACCAGAACATTGAACGAAAAAGAAGAGGCATATGTCGCATCCTTTAAGGTTGGATGCGTGCGACCTGGAAAACGTTACAGGCGAAAAGCGGAAGACCAGTGGCTGCTGACCACTGACCACTGACCATTGACCGCCTGAAAATAAAGTCTTGTTGGCGATGGTCTGCGGTCTGCCGTCCTCTGTCCTCCGTCCAAGGTCAGCCGTCCCTGGTCTGCCGTCCTCACATGTGTAGAGATTTTCGCAAAACCTGATACCAATGGGACAAGTCGCCCGTAGGGGTTTGCCGCCGGCAACCCCCTACAGCGTGCCTCCAGCCAAAAAAGTCTACCCATGTGAGGCTCTGCTGTCCCCCGTTGCACCTTTGCGTAAGATACAGTAGAATATCCCTATTCCCAGATTCATGCCTGACGAACGTTTAGTTATGCAAGAACGTATGCCAGCGTGTGCTTTTCAACGTTTTTCTTTTCACCAGTTCAAAAATATAGGAAGAAAGGATTCCCCGATGATTGAACAGGTACTTGATGACTTGATGAACCTCTCAGGGTTGACTGAGCAAGATTACCAGACGCTCAAAGATGTAGCTCCCCAGACGCAGCAATGGACCGACGAATTGACGCAGCACTTTTATGATACGCTGTATGGCTATGCTCCAACTTCGCATGTTTTTAAGCCCGACGAACGTCCCGATCGTGAAACAACGCTGATCAACTGGTACAAAGAAGTGACCAGTGGCGAGATTACCATGAACTTCTGGCGACGCCAGTGGATTATTGGCCTGGTGCATATCCCGCGCCGCGTGACTGACCCGTTTATGATTGGTATGATGAGCAGAACGCAGCAGTTTTTCCTGAAGAAATGTATGGAAACGTTTGATACTGAGCGGGCGCATGAAGTTTTCGGTGCATTCAAACGCATTACCGATACCATCACCGGTCTCATTGCAGAAGGCTATTTCCTGAGCTATGTCGAAGCGACCGAACGCATGACCGGCCAGAGCCGTGCGCTGACCGACCGCCTGGTCTCGCTCGAAATCACTCGTATGACCGAAGAGATGCGCAAACAACTAGCATAATAGCTCGTGATAGACATTATTATCCCAAACTACAATGGTGCGGCCCTCTTGCCCACCTGTCTCGATGCGCTTGCAGCCCAGAGCCGCCAGGATTTCCTTATCACCGTGGTAGATGATGGGAGTACGGATAGTTCGCTCGCATTGCTGGCCACTGACTACCCGCAATGCGAGCGAAC
>CAYFVX010000784.1:0-2857 GCA_964346425.1 uncultured Chloroflexaceae bacterium
CGACTTCGTCGAAAAAACAATAAACCCCACCAGAATGGGGAGTGTGAGGGAACCTCGTTCCCTCACGCACCCACGGGTGACACCCATTGAGGGGACCCACGCCGAGGGGGGATGACCTGATTGCTCACGTTCAAAGGTGATAGGGGAGCTTACATATGCAAGATACATTTCCACTCAAAGATTCTTTTGGGCGACCGATTGATTATTTGCGGGTGTCACTGACCGACCGTTGCTCACTGCGCTGTGTGTATTGTCTACCAGCGCATGGGATGTCATTTCTTTCGGATGAGGTGTTGCTCTCCAATGAGGAATTGCTGACTGTGGTGCAGGTGGCCGCAGCAGTAGGTTTTCGCAAGATACGGTTGACTGGCGGGGAGCCAACGTTGCGGCCCGGTCTGGTGGGGCTGGTTGCCGCGATGAAGCGGATGGACGGGATTGAGGAAATTGCGCTGACGACCAATGGCTTGCATCTGGCAGAACTGGCAAACCCGCTACGAAGAGCCGGTCTTGACCGCGTCAATATCAGCCTGGATAGCCTGGATCGTGAGGCGTTTGCGCAGATAACGCGGGGGGGCAAACTGTCCGATGTGTTAAAAGGACTGGAAGCAGCTACCGTGGCCGGGTTACTGCCTATTAAGATCAATACGGTGATAGTTCCAGGGATGAATGAGACAGAAATCATCCATCTTGCCAGTCTCACGACCCACTATGCCTGGGAGATTCGTTTTGTTGAGATGATGCCGTTTCCCCAGGCGACAATGCTGGCAGAGCGTGGCTTTATGCGTAGCCGCGATATTCAAAACCGGATTGAAGAGGCATTCGGTCCATTGGAACGGCTCCAATGCGATGCGCAAGAGCCAGCCAGAACGTATCGTATCGCTGGTGCGCCAGGGAAGATTGGCTTTATCAGCAGTGTTACACAATCTTTTTGTGCGGCTTGCAATCGGGTTCGTTTGACTGCAGATGGACGGTTACGCCTTTGTTTACTGCATGATGATGAGATTGATCTGCGAACTGCGTTGCGGCGTGGTGCGAGTATGCAGGAAATCGAGCAACTCCTCAGAGAGGCGGTGCAAATGAAGCCGTGGGGGCACAGGCTGGCGGAAGGGCTGCTGCCAACCCGCCGTGGTATGTCACAACTGGGCGGGTGATGGATAGCGGCTACTTCTCCGTCAATGCTTCGATACCTTCCCAGTTGACCGGTACCCCGTATTCAATGTAGTGATTGGCCCGTTGCAGGTAGAGGTGGGCTGCCCCGTCATCAGGGTCTACTTCCAGCACTTTTTGAAAGTGAACCAGCGCGTTTTGAAACTCTTCACTGTGGTAGTGGAGCAAGCCTTTTTCAAAGTCGGTTCGCGTTTTGAGTTTTAATGCAATGACTTCCGGCGGATATCCTTCAAAAATCTCAAACACCGAAACGGGTTCTTTTTTGCCTTTGACTTTCACTTTGTCGAGAAAGCGAAACTGGTATTTCATCACGCGTTCCAGGCGAAAGAGGGTGTGCTCGCTGATGATGATGGAAACGCTATAAATTTTGGTTAAACTTTCCAGCCGGGAGGCGAGGTTGACCGCGTCGGAAATGACCGTGCCTTCCATGCGTTCAGCTTCTCCCACCGTGCCGAGCATGACGCTGCCGGTGTGCAATCCTATCCCAATACTGATAGGTGCATAGCCGCTCTTTGCGCGATGGGTGTTGTAAAGAACTACTTCTTTTTGCATCTCAATGGCGGCTTGCAGAGCTTCGTCAGCACGTCCGGGAAATTCTTTGCCAGGAAAGAGTGCCATGATTGCATCACCGATGTATTTGTCAATGAAGCCATTGTTCTGGCGGATGATGGGGCTGACGCGCCCAAGATAGGAGTTGATAAAGTTGAAGTTTTCTTGCGGCGTCATCTGTTCAGACATGGTGGTAAATGAACGGATATCAGAGAAGAGGACGGTCATGTCCTGACGGGTGTGTTCGCCGAGCTGGAGATCCACAATGCTCTCTTTTTCGAGGAATTGGAGAATTTCACTGGGAACAAATCGGCTGTAGGCTCTGGTCAGCTCAACCTGATTTTGCAGGGAAGTTTCCAGGTTTCTGGTCAATCGTATCCGTTCTTGTTCAGCACTTTTTCGTTCTGTCACATCATAGAGGGCGGTGAGCAGGCATGGTTCGTCATTGAAGGTGAGTTTGTGGACGTTGACTTCCAGCCAGAGCGGTTCGCCTGTTTCTGTTTTGCCTTGCATCTCGTAGTTGCTGACATATCCTTGCGCTTCCAGCAGGGTAAAAATGTGCTTCTGGTCTTCCAGGTCAGCATAAAACTCTGTAACTTTACGTTGCACTGCCGTATCAGTGGTAAGATGAACCAGTTTGCTGGCTGGCCCATTGGCATACAGGATGGTACTATCTGCGACGCGGCTGACAATGACCGGGATGGGGATGGTCTCGGCAATCAGGCGAAAGCGTTTTTCACTTTCACGCAGGGTTGCTTCAACCTTTGCATACAATTCTTCTTCCAGGTTATCGGAGTGCTCGGTGGTCATTTCGAGCAAGACTTCAAGATCCGCTTTTTCGTTGCGCAACTCTTCCACTTCCATGCGCAATTGAGCAAGCTCTTCGCTCAGGGAAGCTACTTTTGCCTGCAGTGATTCGATTGTTGCGCTGTCATCCATTGGCTTTATGGTTGCGGCGGTAACTGGTAGGCGAAAATCTGGTACTTTTGATTGCATACGACACCATCCCTCGTGCTCCAGAAGTTGTTATACCATGTTCGGGTAAATAGTTGAGAAAACTGGTGCGATAGAGTGTATTGCGGCCATTCATCACTCATCACTCATCACTCATCACTCATCACTCATCACTCATCACTCATCA
>CAYFVX010000785.1:0-2856 GCA_964346425.1 uncultured Chloroflexaceae bacterium
GACCCCAGCCTCGCTCAGCCTGGTGCCGGCTACAGCAACGCCAGCTTTTCCGCAGGACATTATCAACGATCTGAATGTTACCCAAATAGAGCAACAACGTTTCATTGGCTATGGGGCTGCACAACAGGCAGCGATGACGCCATCAGGCAATAACATGGCTATTGGCACGACGGACGGTCTGGTCTGGGTGGAGCTACCATCGCTGGAACCAGTACGCTTTGATCCAGCCGAAGGAGACCTGGACCATATCGTCTTCAGTCCAGGCGGCACCATCCTGGCAACTGCCTGGAACCGCATGAACGCGCCAGAGACACGGTTGTGGTGGAGTGCAGACAGCAAACGATTGGCAACGGTTGACGGCATAGACCCGGTGTTCAGCCCGGATGGTCAACTCGTGGCAACCACCAGAGAAGATGGTGAAGGCGGTGAATTCACCACCTGGCTATGGAGCAGCACCGAGGGAGAAAAACGCGTGACGCTTGTTGGGAATATGCCACGCTTCAGCCCGGATGGAGAAATGGTAGCGACCGTGCAGGATGCAGGCTCCGACAACCCGGCAACCCTTGTCTGGCGTGTGGAGGATGGTGCGCTCCTGCGTGATTTGCGCGGCAGTTGGCCCGCCTTCAGCCCCGATGGTCGCTGGCTGGTAACGTTGCACGGGCAAGAAGTGCAACTCTGGAGCATGGGCGATGAGGAAGAACCCACCACCCGCACCCAGGTCATGGAAACAGAAATCAGAGAGCCGGCGGTTTCCTTCAACCGCAAGGGCGACGAAATACGCATTGTGAGCAATGGATTGCACATCTGGAAACTGGAAGAAGACCGCATCGTCAGCCATATGAATATACCCGGCACGCCTGGTTCCTCCGATGAATTGCTGGTCAATTTCTTGAGCCGCGGCGAGGGCCTGCTTGTCGGCGTTCAGTTGATACGTATGGCAGATGGTTCGATACTGTATGAAGACACCAATTTGCCCTTCAGCGACCAGATTTTCAATAATGAGAAACGGCTGGTGGCTTACGATCCCAACAACCAGCGTGCCGCGCTGGTCACGCTGAATGGCCTCATCCGGCTGGTAGACCTCAACACCGGCGAAACCAGCGAACTGCATCTGCCCGTCTATCACAGTGTTGCCTTCAACCACGATGGACAAATGCTGGCAACTGCCAGCAAAGGCCCCACTGTAGACCTCTGGCGTACTTCCACGCTGGAACAGCAGCAACACAAGAGCGCCCCGTGGGGCATGTCCTTCAACCGTCTCCCGCTGCAAATACGCTTCTCGCATGATGGGCTACGGCTGGCCGTCGAAGAAGACTTGCAACAGTATGGTGCAGCAATCAGTGTTGCCGCAACACTGTGGAGTATCCAACCCGGCAGTAGCGGCAATGAAGTCTGGAACCTGACGGAGATAGAAGGAACGGGCATGAACTTTGACCAGCGGGCATGGGCATACAATCCATCTATCACCGCCGCCGCATGGGTCAATCGCAACAACCAGATCGAACTACAACGCATGAACGGACAAAACCAGATAGTAGCTGATATTGGCCCCTTTACCGCTCTGGAATTCAGCTCCGATGGCTCCCTGCTGGCTGTTGCACACCAGAATGGCGAGATACAACTGGTGCGCACTGATGCAGGCTCACACTACGATACCGTCCAGGCCGGCGGCGAAGTACAGATGGTTGGCTTCAGCCCGGATGCAAGCCTGCTGGGGGCATTGCGCTCAGATGGGGTGCTGGTGGTGTGGCGCGTTGGCGAAAAGCAGCCGATTGCCAACCTTATCACCGGCGCGATAGACCGTTTCCTGTTCACCACCAACAATCAGATGGTCGTGACGGGTAGTCAGGAAGGCGTCTCATTTTATCGCATCAGCGACAGCCGTGCCTTGCATCGCCTGGATGTCGCAGCACAGGACATTGCAATGGAGCCAGTACAATGGTATCTGGCAGTACTCGAAGAAGGACGCGTGAGCCTGTGGGGTATTCCACGCGAATAAATACGACCAATGGACACAATACGCGCTCTCACAACTATGTTGCCGCTTGCCGTTTCCTCCGGTATCAATCTCTATGCCACTATCCTGGTGGTAGGTTTGAGCATTCGGTATGGTCTGGTGACGGATGTACCGCAGGTATTTACCGTCCTGGCCTCCTGGCCCGTTATCCTGACTGCCGGCTTCTTCTATGTGCTGGAGTTCTTTGCCGATAAAATACAGTTCGTTGACCATCTGTGGGATATGATCCATACCTTCATCCGTCCCTTTGGTGCCGCGGTGATAGCCTTCTCAGCCGTGGGCGAGGTAGATCCATCACTGGCACTGGTGGCGGCCCTCATTTCTGGCAGCGCGGCTCTCGTCTCGCATGGCGGCAAGGCCGGCGGCAGAGTTGCTCTGAATACGATGTCGCCCGCCGAGAATATTTCAAACATTGGCGTGAGTCTGGCAGAAGATGTGCTGGTCGGCGTGCTGGCGGTGCTGGCACTGAAGTATCCTGTCATTGCGGCGGTCATTGCAGGGGTACTCCTGCTGCTCATCATCATCTTCGTACCTCCCCTGTTGCGTTGGTCTTGGTTCAATGTGTCTGCGCTGACCGCCTGGCTCAAAGGCGCTGTGCGACCAGTTACCCGTTCAGAGGAACTGCCCGCCCCCCACACCGAGATGCTTCCCCAATCCGCAACCTTTTCCTTGCGCTGTCGTGCCCAGGGCGTCAAAGGGGCCAATGGCAAAGTGGGCTACCTCTCACTGGCCGGTCCCGATGTCTGCTTTACAACCATTGGATGGCTGCGCAGCAATGTCTGGTGCATCCCTCGCCAGCAAATCACCGAGGTCGTGTTGCACAGTCGTCTGCTTATGGA
>CAYFVX010000786.1:0-2854 GCA_964346425.1 uncultured Chloroflexaceae bacterium
AGCGCAGGCGGCTCGCCTGCATTGGGGCGGGCAGGCTGCCCGCGCTCCCAGGGGATTTTCGGACTTTGACATGGCCCTCGCCCTAACGGGCCACTGATGCCACGGCAATCAAACGCTCGCTATCGCTGGTATACTCGTCCAGGTCATACGAGCCATAGACAAAGCGCAACATAAAGCCAGCGCGGGCCAGCAAATGCTCCAGCTCATAGCGATAGACCCAGCGCATCGGAAAACGCACAACCTGTCGGTTGACCTGCCCATGCGCGTCAACCCGCTCGTAAAAGCATGTCATAGTGCTGGTCTGCGTTGCCATATCGCTCTCGCTGGCAACAAACTTGTAGACCCATTGCCCATCATCCAATTGAAAATCGCGGTCCAGCAGCAAACGGTTGTCTTCATTCGACAGATGGCACGGATTGGGATTGAACATATCCAATATCAGCAACCCATCACGTTTCAGTGTCCGCCGCATATTCGTGAGCGTCACAAGCTGGTCTTTTACCTGCTCAAGATGCATGAAGGAATTGAGCGCAACAAAGGCCAGGGCAAAATGCTCATTGGGCAGCTCAATGTTGCGCACATCGCCTTGCAGCAACGTCACATATTCCAGCAACCTTGCCTTATCCAGCTTCACACGAGCCATATCCAGCATGCGTTGCGAAACATCCACGCCGGTGATATGCAACCCGCTCTCTGCCAGCGGTAGCAACAAACGACCGGAGCCACACATAAGCTCCAGCAACGGATCGCCAGTCCGCATTGCCATCTCGCGATAGAGCGTCACATCATCTGTATAAGAGCTAATCTCTGCATCATAATAGCGAGCAAACGTATCGTAAGACGTCATAGCATGCTCAAGGGATGATTGCATTGATAAAGCCAGCCAGTGCCAGGCCACCACCCAACAGCAAAAAACTCAGGATAACAAACAGAATCGCCTGACCACTGACCACTGGCTCAAACGTGGGTGGGGGTGGCAAATGTTTAAATCTGGGATTGGCCGTATCCGTTCGCTGCGGAGCTTTGGTTGCAACCTGGACAAAGAGTGCATCCAGGTCATCATCCAGATCAATATCTACATCCGCCAAGCCGCTCTTTTTCGGATTCCACGATATACGGTCAGATGGTGAAGGAATATCTGCTGCCCCGCGATAGGAGCGGGTTGCATCAGATGATGTTGGGAACGTAGCGGTCGGCATTGTCGAGGGCATGCTGGCAGCCGACACACGCGAAGACGACATGCTCGAAGACAATTGTGTCCCTTCTTGCGCCGATGGGCCGTTGATAGCCCGCACGATGGATGACAGTATCATCAGCACGACCAGCGCGGCAATAATAACCGGGATAACGCCAATCCCAATATTGACCGCACCGCCCGTCACCTGCGAAAGAAACTGTGAGAGCGGACGGATAATATTGGGGCCAAAAATCAGCACCAGAAAAATCAGCCAGCCAATCCAGTTTGAACCCTTCTTCTGTTTCTTGTTGTTCGATTCGGTCATAGGTTGTACCTCACAGAGGTTCTTGTATTCATGCAAAGCAAAAAGTAAAAATCAGCTATAATCAGGAAACCTGGAAAGTGAAAACCTGCTATGATTATTGTAGCATGACATGGAACAACAATGCGCAATGGGTTTCACTCACAAGGAGCACGAGGGAACAAGGTTTCCTCGCAACCCGATTGGAGTGGGTTTTGTGTTTTTTGCGGCTTCGCCGCCTGGACTTTGTCCATGTGCGCAAGACAGGAAGAAAAAGGTATACCATGACAGAACTTCTCCTGGAATCACTCCTGGTCAGCAACTTTCGCGTTTTTCGTCACCTGGAAGGAGACAGACTGGGCAGGGTCAATCTCATCGTGGGCAAAAACAACACCGGCAAATCGAGCTTGTTGGAAGCATTGTTTATCTATGCCCGCGAGGGACACCCGGAGGCAATCTGGAATATGCTCATAGCACGTGGTGAAAGCAAAACATTCAAGAGTCTCAGAGAAATAGAAATGGCTGGCGAGCAACGTGCATTGGATATCCGGTACATCCTGCATAATCGTTCCGAATTGACAGATATGCAGCAAATCTACATTGGCTCACTGCATCGTCCCGATAAAAGACTCTCATTGTCCATCGAATATCATACAGCAGACGAGCAAGGACAAATAACTGGACAAATGCCGATGTTTGAAACTCTCGAAGAGTTGTTCCTGGTTGTCCAGGCAGGAAATAAACCTGATGCTGCCTACAACCTGGAACGATACCTGGCAAAATATTTCTCACGTCCAAGAGAAGATACCAGAGGAATACCCTGTATTCTTGTACCAGCAAATGGTCTTGGTTTTACGACGATTGGAAGGTTTTGGGATACCATTACTCTGACAGATTTGGAAAAACAGGTTATCCAGGCCCTCAAAATCATCGAACCGTCCATAGACGGACTGAGTTTTATTGCTGAGAAAACAGAACGCCGCCGCGAACCTGTGATACGTACCTCACATTATGCAGACAGACTCCCATTGCGTAGTCTTGGCGAGGGTGTCAACCGTCTGTTGGGACTTGTGCTGGCTCTCGTCAATGCGAAAGATGGCATGCTGCTGATTGACGAGATAGAGAGCGGACTGCATTATTCCATCCAGCCGCAAATGTGGCAACTGGTATTCCAAATCGCCAACGACCTGAACATCCAGGTCTTTGCCACCACCCATAGCAAAGACTGTGTCGAAGCCTTCCAGCGCGTAGCCAGTGAGCACCCGGAGGAGGGTGTGCTGGTTCGGCTGGGTCACAAAAAAGATGACATTGTTGCCAGCGTCTTCAAAGAGGCAGATTTAGCCGTGGCTGTTGAGCAGGATGTGGAGGTACGGTGA
>CAYFVX010000787.1:0-2851 GCA_964346425.1 uncultured Chloroflexaceae bacterium
GCGCCCTTTGCGTCTTTGCGGTTCGTTGAACTCATTACCCGAATGAGGTATGACGTGCGCGGCTCGTTTTCTTTCTCGTGAATGTTTTGACAAGAACAAACCAGCCATGCTACTATTGCCCACGGCAAGAAGACGCATTTCACGAGCCACCAAATAGAATACGCGTTGAAGAACAACCAGACGAACTACAACATAATTCCAACATCCATCCTGCTGCTTGCTTTGCTGCTGCTCCTCGCTGCATGTGCTACCAACCCCCGCCCACCAGCCGAGCCTGGGGCAAGCACACCGCCACCGCCGAGCATCAGGGCAGCAAGGAACAATCCAACCGATATTCATAGCCCGACCGCACAGCTATCTACGGTTTCTCCCTCCTTGCCAGCAGGCGATGGATTCCATGATAATACCTCCATCCCCCTGACAACTACCCGCTCGCTCACTGCAGCGCACACCTTCTGGCGACAGCAACAAGCACTCCTACCCGATGATATGCAGACGCTCGTTGCCGCACCCCACCAGGCGGCTCTCTCGCTGCTTGACGCTCCCGTATCTCTGCCCACCATCCAACCCTTGCAGCCGGTGACGGTTGCGCTACGTATCCAGGGCTACAGCGGGACTGCCCACCTGCAACTCCTCGATGCCCGCATGCGCCCGACAGCACACATAACAACAGAAATCCAGGCAGGGCAGGTAGACCAACCAATCCGCCTGCTCGCCCGCGGCATACCAGGCCCTCAGACAGCGATAGTACGCATAGCCGGGGGGCAGGTGGCGGGAATACATACTCCCTTGTTCAACCTCGACCCGGCAACAGCCATACACACCGGTCAGGCCGATATTGACCGCATCTATCCCACGGTCCGTTCATTCATGCAGCAGGATGTCGTAAGCTATGAGTTGGATGGTCAGATGGTGCGCGGTTATCGCTCGCCGGATAACCCGCTCTTGTGGTTGCGTGATCATGTGTATCAGGGGCGCGGGTTTCGTTACTTTGAACCAGATATGACCAGCCTGCTCGATGCTTTTCGCCGTGCTCAGTATGCCGATGGCAGTTTTCCCGATGTATTGACGTATCCGGCTGAGCATGTGAAGGCCCATCGCCTGGAGCCAGAATCCGACCTGGAATATCTTTTTGTGCAGGGGGTGTATGACGCGTGGCAGGCAACTGGCGATGACGAGTGGTTGCAGGCAAATATGCAGGCGATGGAGGATGGAATAGCATATATCACCAGTGACCCACACCGCTGGGATGCCGACTTGCAACTGGTGCGCCGTCCCTACACCATAGACACGTGGGACTTCCAGTATGGTCCCACCACGCGAGGACCACAGGGCAAGCCATCGCCACGGCACTGGATAGACGAGCAGACTGTGTGGGGAATTTTTCACGGTGATAACACCGGGCTGGCATATGCGTTGCGCCTGTTGCAACGCATTGAGGAGTATCGCGGGAATGCTGAGCGAGCCAGGGAACTGCATACGCAGCGCGACGGGATTATGCAACGATTGAATGCGTTGAGTTGGAATGGCGATTTTTTTACCCACTTTGTGCTCCCGGATGGGCAATTGCCGCAAGTGGCAGGAGTGGATACTGCGCAGCAATTGAGCCTGTCGAATGCGCTTGCGCTCAACCGCGAGGTGTTGCCGCACGAGCAGGGACGCGAAATTATCGAAACTTACCACGAACGGCGCAATTTCGACCGTGCGTTTGCCGAGTGGTATAGCATTGATCCGCCGTTTCCAGCAGGAAGTTTTGGCATGGGTGGTGGCAAGGGTGAGCAACCCGGCGAGTATGTCAACGGTGGCATTATGCCACTGGTGGGCGGCGAGCTTGCCCGGGGAGCGTTTACTTATGGTGCGGAGGCGTATGGTTTTGATATTCTCCACCGTTACGCCAACTTGCTGCAATTGACCGGTGCCTCCTACCTGTGGTATTACCCGGACGGGCGGCCGGGTATTTCCGGCGAGCATACTCTGGCAACGGATGGCTGGGGCGCGAGTGCTATGCTGGGTGCGCTGATGGAGGGGGCGGCTGGCATCATAGACAAAAGCAATCGCTACCGTAATCTCTCGCTCAACCCGCGCTGGGCGGCTCACCCGGACATTCGCCGCGCCTGGGTCGTCGCTCGCTATGCTGCATCCGATGGCTATGTTGCCTATATCTGGGAGTATGAGGAGGCTGAGCAGAGCCTGCGCCTGCAACTGACTGGTACGTGGGAGCAGGCGCATGTTCGGCTGTTGCTGCCAGCCGCAGGACGGGATGCGGAGGAGCACACGCTGACAGTTGATGGTTCTCCGATTCCCTTTTCCTTGAAAGATATTGGGAGCGGTCGGTATGTTATTTTCGATATTACCGGTGGCGATGCGGATGTTGTGCTGCGGTGGAGGTAGGGGTTTGCCGCCGGCAATCTGCCTACTTCCACCGCAGTGAGTTCCCGTATTTTCGCGCAAATTACTGCCACGTTGTTCTCTGGCGGCTTCGCAGTTTTCCGCTTTGCAAAGCGGGGGATTGCGGAGTGCAACCCCCCGAAAACATGCTTTTGGGATGGTTTTTGGCGGCGTAGCCGCAAAAAACTCCCCTGGATTGTCTTCCCAGGTACTTGCAGCGAGTGCTACAATATATTCCAAAAGGGATGTTTTGTCTACACAGAGAAAAGGAGAAACCAGCTATCGAAGAGGCAAATCGAGCAGGCAAACAGCTTCATTCCACAGAACCACCGCGGAAACGCGTGTTTCTTGTTGGCGCAGACGTTACCAGTTTTGACAATCCCTGGCGGGTTGAGGATTCGCTTGAGGAGTTGGCTTTGCTGGCAGATACCGCCGGCCTGGAAGTCGTCGGGCGTCTCTCGCA
>CAYFVX010000788.1:0-2839 GCA_964346425.1 uncultured Chloroflexaceae bacterium
CCCTCACGCTCCCCTGGTTCAACTCCGTTGAGGATACTCCACGGTATTCTGTGGTACTACCCCTGAGTGTAACAGATGTTTTTCCGCTCACGCGGAAGAAGTTCTGGTGTTGAGGTTTTTTGCGGCGAAGCCGCAAAAAACCTCAACACCAGGGTTTCTCCGGAAAACTTCGTTCCCCCATCCCCTTGCTTTGCAAGCGATACACGCCGTTCCGGAAAATATTCTGCCAGACTCATGCCCCCCCCTCTCCTGCACGGAGAAGATACCTTTTTCCTTCTTAATCATGTACCACTCGGTCACCATACCAGACATCCACCACCCTGGCAGCCCCATACCAGGTGCGTGGAGCATTGTAAGGGGCATGACGAACCCCCTCCAACACCAGATTATCCGCCCCCATCAGATAGCAACTCTGCGTTGGCGAAACTCCATCCCCAATATCCTCACCATTCCCCGTCACCACCTTATAGGAACTATAGGCAAACATCTGCTCAGGATTCCCAAAACGCTGCCCACGCACACTCTGCCCCGCCACCGAACGATAGGTAATATGCGGATAATACGCACCGGGGTACGCATCATTCACGAACTGCCCAAACTTCCTGACATACACCTCCCACGTCTCATGTGGTGTCCCAAGAGTCGTCAGACTGGCAACATGCGACTGCCCATCATACACAACCCCATAATAGGGAACATCCCCCAGGTACGCACGAGCAACCCGCCCACCCGCACTATGACCAATCAAATCAACCCGATCGGTCCCCGTCTCTTGCAACGCAAGCTCAATAGTACGCCGCAACGTATTCAGCGCAGGACGGAAATCCGGATCACGCAACTGCCCCCACTCAAACCGGTTAATATCCGTAATGTAGACAATACGACGATACGGCGGACGAGCCAACAGGCGAGCCAGTGGCATATAATCTCCCGGCGAAGAAAGCCACCCACCAATAAGCACAATGGGATAGTTGGAATTCTTATCAGTCATGACAAACTACTTTCCATGAAAACAGCCTGACACCCTCAACCAGCTTCCTGTGGGGCAAGCATGCAAAACCGAGGAACAAAAACACAACACCGCAGCCAATGGGAGCACGAAAAAACGCAGTTCCATCGCAACTGATTGCCGTGGAGTTTGTGGTTTTTTCGGCTTCACCAAAAAACCACAAACTCCACGCCGAAAATCCGAACCCAACACCTTATTCAGCTTCTTGCGACACTTCCCCTGTTGATGCAGCACGATCTTTCTGATTGATCTTTATGCGCTTCTGGACACATGCCTCATGGCCCTCAACAGAAAAAACCTCCCCAATCGCATCAAACAATGGTTGGAACCCATCAAAAATACCCCGGAACATGTTTGAATACAGTTCAACCACATTATTCACCGTTGTCTCAAGCTGTTTCCCAAACGCATCCAACCCTTGAGGCGGCAACGCACCTTGCACAAACCCTCTCATCG
Organism: uncultured Chloroflexaceae bacterium; assembly: GCA_964346425.1. Taxonomy (GTDB): domain Bacteria; phylum Chloroflexota; class Chloroflexia; order Chloroflexales; family Chloroflexaceae; genus JAAUSY01. Next base: position 1,466 of record CAYFVX010000788.1, read on the forward strand.
CTTCAGGAATAGAATTGACGGAAACCTCCTGGGAACCACCACCTGCAGTATCACCAGAACTCTGTGTTGACATTTCTTGTGCCATTTGTGATCTGCTCCCTTCCTCATGTTCAAAAAAATACTCACGCCATTCAAGCAACAATGGCCTCACCTGCTCACCCAGAAGCCAGAACCCTGCGTCGAGAACCGCGCAACGAAGCAAAACAGAACTCGATAATGCCTGCCATATCCCCATCAGGATGGCGCCAATCAAGCGTCATAACAGCATTGAGAACATTCAATAACCGCTCCAGCGGCGTATCAAGCGAACAACGCACAATATTCCGCAGCAACAAACGCCGATACTCCAGACTATAGCGAAGTGAACATAGCGCAACCGTATGCAACAACTGCTCACGCACCTCTTCATCTGAACTATAACGTTTCAGCCAGCGAGCCAGGCCCAACCCCTGACTACGATCAAGATAATAATTCACCGTATCCGCAAGATTGACACTCTCAATCAGCGAACTCACCTCATCCCATCGTTTATAAAACGGCTGGCGAGCAAACGCTCGCAACCGATACAACTGATCTACCAGATTCACAGCAGTATGATAGGGTTCATCCACAAAAATAGCAGTACGATTCAGCCCCGCCTCACGTTCCGCCATAAGAGCCACAGCCTCGCGCACGACCCAGTCACTGACATCATACCCCCCACTGAGGTAATGAACTTCATGCCCTAACTCGTGCAACGCAATGCAAGCCGTATCATGCTCATTCCACTTTCCAAGCCAGACCGACGCCCCATCTGCCGGCGTATAATTCCCACCATCGCCCCCATAACTCCAGGGACGTGCATCCTCTGGAACCTCAAAATAGAGACGCTGGCTCACCATCTCTGGCGGCACCCGATTCTTCCACATCTTATTGACGAGCTTACGAACCTGCCGAGCAAGACGTGCCGGCTGATAGGTATACTCTCCAACAGTCAGCGAAGGAGGACTGGACTGTTCCATATCCAGACAAGCCTTCTGACCATTGAGGCGCATATATAAACGCATATCGTTACTTCTCCTGGTTCCATGCTGCTGCCCGCAGGTGTTGGTGGAGTATCTGCACAACAAGCTCTGGCAACTCAAAGAGAATAATGTGCCCACATCGAGGAATTTCCATAAACAAGCCATTCTGTGCCACAGACATAAGCTTGCGTCCACTTTCTGGCCGAACTACCGGATCGCCCTCACCAGCAACCAGCAATACCGGCTGCGTAAGCTGTTTCATCTGGTGCGGAATAGCCCGAAGCACCTCACGCTTCGCCAACTCTCTTGCAGAAACTCGTACAGCTTCCGGGTCACAGAGACGCACACCAAGCGTCCCCAATCGTATATC
>CAYFVX010000789.1:0-2837 GCA_964346425.1 uncultured Chloroflexaceae bacterium
GTTGGGAGATGTAGCAGGTGCGTTACCTTCCGCTTTACGTCGCCTGGGGCACGATGTGCGGCTGGTTGTGCCCTATTACCACGTCACCAGGATAAAACCGGAAACTCTCCGAGTGCTGGTTACCCCATTCAATGTGTATCTGGGTAATACCACCGGCTATGGGCGATTGCTACAAACCAGCCTGCCCGATGAAACACCGCTCTATCTGCTTGATTTTCCTAAAGTCTTTGACCGTGAACCCCTGCACGAGCAGCACAACGGTCTCTATGGCTACGAGGACGATACCGCCCGCTTCATTATCTTTAGCCGTGGGGTGATGGCTCTGGCCCATCATCTAAACAGTGTGGAAGGGTGGAATCCAGATGTTTTGCACGCCAATGATTGGCATACCGGTCTGGTGCCAAACTATCTGAAATTCAACGACGCACAGGGGCTGGCGGACACCATCAGCGTGTATACCATTCACAATCTGGCCTATCAGGGCAAAACCGAGATGTTGCCCGCTTTACGGTTGAGCGAACTGGGCTACAATACAGAAGAAGCCCACAATCTGCCGCCGGATCAATTTAACTTTATGCTCCGCGGTATCGTCTATGCAGACATCGTGACGACCGTCAGTCCAGAATATGCTTCGGAAATTACCACGCCTGAATATGGCGAGGGCCTGGAAGACGTGCTGCGCCAATGTCAGGAAGAAAATAAGCTGTATGGTATTCTTAATGGGATAGACACCAGACTGTATGACCCGGCCACCGACCCGCAGCTCATCGGTGGCGGCTATGCCAACTACAGCCTGCACAATCTCGATGGAAAAGCTCGCTGCAAAGCAGCCCTGCAAGCAGAATGCAAACTGGAAGTCAACCCGGACCGTCCGTTGCTGGCAATGGTCACGCGGCTGGTCAAACAAAAAGGCATCGAAGCCTTGATCGCCACCTTGCCCGCCCTGCTACGACTGGCGGAAGATGCGCAGATTGTTATTCTCGGTAGCGATGAAGATATGCGCTATCAGGCTGCCTTGCGCTACGTGGAGTCGCACTATCGCAACCAGTTCCATCTCTTTATCGGTTTCTTCCCGGAACTGGCACAGCATATTTACGCTGGTTGTGATATGATAATCGTGCCATCGCTCTTTGAACCATGCGGGCTTATCCAGATGATCGCTATGCGTTATGGAAGTGTTCCGATTGTCCGCAAAACAGGTGGTCTGGCAGATACCGTGCGTGAAGGAGAAAACGGGTTTGTTTTTGGTGAACCAATCAAGGCAAACTGGTTGAAACGCATAGAAGGTCTGGAACAGGCAAAGCCCGAGGTGCAGGATTTTGTCTTCGGAACGTATACGAATGACCATCTGCTCGAAGCTATTCTGCGTGCCCTTCGCGTTTATCGTGAACATCCTGAAGAGTGGAAACGTATTCAGCAGCATGGTATGCAGGAAGATCACTCATGGGATGTTGCCGCACAACCCTATCTCGAATTGTATGCCGAAGCACGGAGAAGCTGCGGTCTGGATGCTCGTCTTTGAGGCAACAAAGCCATATGACAGCCTATGAAGGTCCGTGCCCTATCGTTATCGTTTCTTATCACTGGTCTGGCAATATGCTACGAAGGAGTTAAACATAATGTTTGACACAGTACTGGTCGCAAATCGCGGCGAGATTGCCCTGCGCGTGATGCGTGCATGTCGCGAGTTGGGAATACGTTCCGTGGCGGTGTATTCTGAAGTAGACAAAGACGCCCCGCATGTTCACTATGCAGACGATGCATATTTTATCGGCCCCCCGCCCTCCAGCGAAAGCTATCTGAAAATTGAGAAAATTATCGCAACGGCACGGCAGGCAGGGGCAGGTGCCATACATCCCGGCTACGGGTTTCTCTCGGAAAATGCCGATTTTGCCCGCGCCGTCAATGAGGCCGGGCTGGTCTTTATTGGTCCGCCCGCCGATGCCATCGAGTCGTTGGGGGGCAAGGTTGCAGCGCGAAATATAGCCCGTTCTGTGGATGTGCCGATGGTACCTGGCACACTTGAACCGCTACGCGATGTGGAAGAAGCCCATCGGATAGCCGGGGAGTTTGGCCTGCCTATTGCCATCAAAGCAGTTGGTGGCGGCGGCGGACGCGGTCTGCGCGTCGTGCGCAATTTTGATGAGATAGAAGCCGCTTTTGAGAGTGCGCGGCGTGAGGCCGAGCTCTCTTTCAAGAATGACGCGCTCTATATTGAGAAATATCTGACCAATCCACGCCATATCGAAATACAAATCCTGGCAGATACGCATGGCAATGTGGTATATATCGGTGAACGTGATTGTTCTATCCAACGACGTCATCAGAAGTTGATTGAAGAGTCCCCCTCGCCGGTACTCACCGCCGAACAACGAGCAGATATTGGACAGGCAGCGGTTCGCCTGCCAGCCGCAGTTGGCTATGTGGGGGCTGGCACGCTGGAGTTTTTGTATGAGGATGGCAACTTCTACTTCCTGGAAATGAATTCGCGTATCCAGGTTGAACACACGGTTTCGGAGATGGTTTTTGGCGTAGACCTGGTCAAGGCACAGATACGGATTGCGCAGGGCGAAGAACTCTGGTTTAAGCAAGAAGATATAGTCCCCCGCGGTCATGCGATTGAGTGTCGTATCAATGCGGAAGATGCCCGCGCAAACTTCCGCCCGGCGCTGGGAACTATCGGCGATTACCGCGAACCATCTGGCTTTGGCATCCGCGTGGACAGCGGCGTGCGCTCAAACTGGACCATTCCGCAATATTACGATTCGCTGATTGCCAAGCTGGTTGCATGGGGACAGACACGCGAAGAATCTATTGCACGGATGTTACGGGCATTG
>CAYFVX010000790.1:0-2835 GCA_964346425.1 uncultured Chloroflexaceae bacterium
AAGGAGCAAACAGCGAATGGGTTACATCAACCCGAAACCGAATTTTGCCCAGATCGGCCGTCGGGTGCGAAGGGCGCAACCTGGCTGAATCTTTGCTGATACGTGCGGTATCCACCGGTGCTTCGCGCACCGCTTCTTCTGCCGCTACATCATCACTACGCAACACAATTGATGTCTGCCCGACTTGAATGCGCGATTCGGGCGACAATTGCTTTTTTTCCGTAATCCGTTGTCCATCTACCCACGTCCCATGCTTACTATTCAAATCTTCTATCCAGTACGAACCATCCCACTCAAACAGGCGAGCATGCAACCGCGAAACCGCCAGATCCGGTGTCAAGTCAAGATCAACAATGTGCTCCGAGTTGGGACGACCAATAAGAATTTCGGAGACCGGTTGGTCAAAAACCCTGGTTCCATACAATTGATTGGAATAGGTAAAACGCATGCATCGCTCCTTACTTCTAGGGTGGTACAGATATACTTTTAGCTCGTGAAGATCAGCGGCAATCAGGAGTGCGGGAGAAATGCAGGAAGCCACTGGCTGATGGGTCATTCCAAAAAAATGTCTCGTGCGTGGTTTCAAAACCTGGAAACTATAATAGATTGTATCAATTATAGCCCGGTGCTCCATGAGCGTCAACAGGATCTCCACCAGAATGAGTTGGGCGAAAACCCCGCGAAGTGCCTGTGGCGTATTTCCTACGCCAAAAACAGGATAACTTTCATTCGCCCACCAGCCACACACTCTCGTATGGCTCCAGCAATATGCGCCCTTCCTGCATCAGGTTACAGGAGGTGCGTGTATCGAGAGTATTACGCACCTCTCCCTGCACCTGAGCATACCCAACAATATCCGCCGCAACATCCTGCGTCTGTTCGTGAAAATTTGCCAGCAGTAAGAGATTGCCGTGCGTATGCTGGCGTGCAAGGGCAAAAACATGCTGATTATCGGTCCACATAGGCTGAGTGATGCCATCACCACGCAGAGCAGGAGTGGCGGCCCGCGTTCGTGCCAGATGCCGTATCCCGGCAAAAATACGCCCGGTGACGCTTGCTCGGTCATATCGCTCACGTGCTTTTTGCCAATCCATGCGGGGGCGATGCATCCAACGATTATCGCTCATACGGTCCGGGTCGGCCATAAACGCCATATCATTCAGCAAGCCCAGTTCATCGCCCATATAGAGCAGCGGAATGCCTCCCATTACCATAATCACGCTATGCAAGAGCAACAACCGCCGAATAGCCAGCCCGATTTCATAGAAATCACCTGTTTTCAGCGCAGTTTCTAACCCGACCAGCGAAGCCGCACTGCCACTGATTCGCGCATCCAGGGTCACCGGGTTGTATTGAAACAGCGCACCACGGGCAAATGAGCCAGGATAGGTTCCACTGTAAAACTGGTTGAGGAACTGCCGATGTAAGAAACCATCCTCGCCAACCGCTCTGGCATATTCATCCGTGATGGCCCAGCCAATATCATCATGATTGCGGATATAGGTGAGCCATGTCGTACCGGTGGGGGTGGCTGGCATCTGGTGCAACGTATGCGTCATGAGCGTGACCTTGCGCGTTGCAAGAGTGCTCCAGAGCAGCACCATCAACTGATTGTGATAGGCAAGTTCACACGCTTTGCCTGTGGCACTCCCTGTGCCCAGATAGGGCACGAGCTTATCTGGCGGAACAATCGCTTCCGCTTTGAAAAGCACCCCCGGCGCGACTACGCGCATCACGGCACGAAATGCCTGCACCAGCATATGCGCTTCCGGCTGGTTTTCGCAATCGGTTCCCATGTTTTTCCAGATAAACGGGAGAGCATCCAGCCGCAAAATATCCACGCCATGGTTTACCAGGAAACACATGATATCTACCATCTCGCGAAACACGACCGGGTTACGATAGTTCAGGTCCCACTGAAATGCGTTGAAGGTTGTCCAGACCCATTTACCCTTGCGTGCCATCTCTGGAAACCAGGTAAAATTGCCGGGTGCAAAATCGGGAAAGACTTCGCGCAATGTGCGCTCATAGGCATCTGGCAATGTGCGGTCATCAAACGTCAGGTAGTAATCCAGATAGGTTTGATGACCAGCCATCGCCTGCTGCGCCCATTCGTGCTCCTGCGCTGTGTGGTTGATAACCAGGTCTATGCACAGGCTGATACCGCGTGCATGCAATGCATCGGCCAGCATGCGCAAATCATCCATACTGCCCAGGTGATAATTGATCGCGCGATAATCTTGCACGGCATACCCTCCATCGCTCATGCCGTGGCGCGGCTCAAGCACTGGCATCAGGTGGAGGTAGGTAATCCCCAGTTCTTGCAAATAATCGAGGTGCTGCATCACGGTTGACAGGGTGTCTGCAAACAAATCGGTATAGCAGACATACCCCAGCATGCATTCGTGCTGAAACCAGCCCGGTGTCATCTGCCGTTCCAGATCAATCTGGCGCAATTGCTCTGGACGGGCAATATAGTTGGTAAGCAGCAGCTCGCCAAGTGTCAGAAGATGCTGTTTGAAATCTTCACGTTCTCCATAAATCTGCTGCAACGGGCGGTAGAAATCACTGAAATACCGTTCCAGGCGTAGCAGGAACAAATCGGCATCCCGTGGCGCACACTGGTTGCGCACTCCTGCTTCCAGATGTGCTTTGAGCCACTGGAACGGTTCATACTCTGCACTGGTGATATGTTGGTTGCTATGCATCATTGGTGTTTATCCTTTGGAGTTGGGGTTCAGCGTTTTTCGACTTCGTCGAAAAACGCTGAACCCCAACCAGCTCAATGGGTGTCACCAGTGGGTGTGTGAGGGAACCAGGTTCCCTCACGCTCCC
>CAYFVX010000791.1:0-2828 GCA_964346425.1 uncultured Chloroflexaceae bacterium
GGTTGGGTAAGCAGTGTACTGCTGGATAATGCTTCCGTTGGCGAACAGGCTACCACGAGTGAGCCCGCTGAAACACCAGACGAACCGGTCAGCACAACAACCGGCACGGTCGCCAGTGGCGGTAATTTTCGCAACGCGCCGCGGGTTGCGTCTGATACGCTGGCTGGTCAGGTTTGTGCGGGTGATACCGTAGATATTTTGAGTCAGGATGGCGAGTGGTTTGAAGTTCGGGTGCAAGAAGTCGTTGAAGATTGTGGGCCAGATCATGTAGAGGCAGGCACTGAAGGCTGGATCCATGACGTGTTGCTTGCAACCCCTTGATACAATGATGAGCCAACAGAAAGACAACATCGTATGAACCGAAGAGCATTTCTCCGCGGGGCTGGCGGTGTGCTTGCAGGGAGCACGCTGGCTTCGCTTGCCGCTTGTGGCACCACTGCTCCCCAGGATGCAACACCGGCGGACGAGCAGTCGTCGGGCGAGCAGTCTGCAACATCATCACCGAGGGTCGCATGGCGTATGGCAACCAGTTGGACACAATCGTTGGACGTATTGCTTGATACAGCAAGGCTTATTGCCAAGCGTGTCGCTGAAATAACCGAGGGGCAATTCACCATTGATGTATCGGGAGAGAGAGATGACATTCTTTCGCTGGAGGTCTTTGATGCTGTGCAACAAGGAACGGTTGAATGCGGGCATACCGTATCTTTTTACTCTATTGAGAAAGAAGAATCCCTGGTATTCGCCAGTGGTCTCCCCTTTGGCCTCACTGCTCAGCAACAAAATGCCTGGCTCTATTATGGCGGTGGATGGGAAGCAGTGCAACGGGTATTTGATGCGTTTGGCATCAAAAATTTCCCGGCCGGGGGTACCGGCACGCAAATGGGCGGGTGGTTCAAGCAAGAAATCAATACACTGGCAGATCTGCAGCACATCAAAATGCGTATACCTGGACTTGGTGGACGGGTTATGGAACAGCTTGGGGTTGAAACAGCCTTGCTGTCTGGTGGTGACGTCGTGGAGGCACTCAAGACTGGCCTTATAGATGCGGCCGAGTGGATCGGTCCTCACGATGATGAAATATTGGGGTTGAATCAGGTTGCTGATTTTTATTACTACCCCGGCTGGTGGGAGCCGGGCACGACCTCAGAACTACTGGTTAATCGTGCGGCCTGGGATGAACTGCCCCTCATGTATCAGGAAATACTGCGCACGGCAACCTATGAAGCAAACAGTGTGATGCTTTCACAGTATGAAGTGTTGAACCAGGCAGCACTTGCACGCCTGGTAGCCGGTGGGACGCAACTCCGTGCCTACAGCGAAGAAATTCTTGTGGCTGCCAGAAACGTCGCGTTTGAACTCTACGAAGAAATCGCCAGCAAAAACATTCTGTTTCGGGAGATTTTTGAAAACTGGAAAAAGTTTCGGCGCGATATCTACCAGTGGAATCGTTTCAATGAATTAACCTTTACGAGATTCGCCACCGAAGGCATCTTTTAGGAGCCGGACTACTATGCAAAGACGAAATTTTCTGCGCGGTATCGGCATCGGGTTAGCCAGTGGTGCTGCCTCCCTCGTTGCAGAGCAAGAGCCAGGTGCTTTGCACGCCGGGGAGCAAGAACATACCAGAACCACGTTTCCCAATGTACGTTCTTCGTTACCAGCCGTTGAATGGCGATTGACCACCAGTTGGTCGGAGACACTGGACGTGATGCTCAGCGGGCCACGGATTATTGCCGAACGGGTCGCTGCAATGACTGATGGACAGTTCAAAATCACCGTCTATCCGGGTGGTGAAATAGCTCCACCGCTCGGCGTGCTGGATGCGGTTGGCAGCGGCTCGATAGAGTGTGGGCATACGGCATCGTTTTATTTTGTCGATGAGAATGAGGCGTTCGGTATTTCCACCGGTCTACCCTTCGGCCTGACTCCACAACAACAAAACGCCTGGTTGCTGGCAGGTGGCGGGACGGAAGCCATCCAGCAGGTGTATGCTGACTATAATATTGTCAGTTTTCCAGCCGGCGGCACCGGTACCCAGATGGGAGGGTGGCTGCGCGAAGAAATCGCCACGCTGGAGGATTTACGCCAGATCAAGTTTCGCATCCCCGGTCTTGGGGGCAAAGTCATGCAACGCATGGGTATTGAGACGGTGGTCATTCCAGGCAGTGAAGTTTTTGATGCGTTACAGGCAGGGGAGATAGACGCAGCCGAATGGATAGGTCCCTACGACGATGAAAAACTGGGGTTGAACCGTGCAGCCACATTCTATTACTACCCCGGCTGGTGGGAACCTGGTTCAACGTTGGATGTCCTGGTCCATCGCGCAGCCTGGGAAGCCCTGCCGCCCCTGTACCGCAACGTGTTTAAAATGGCCGCTCAACAGGCGCATATCTCGGTCCTTGCAAACTATGAAGTGCAGAACCAGCAATCCCTGGTGCGGCTGGTGGCTGGTGGGACGCAACTCCGCCCTTACAGCGAAGATATTCTGAATGCGGCAAAAGAAGCCGCCTTTGAACTCTTTGAGGAAACATCCAGCAAGAATCCTGCGTTTCAAGCTATTTTTGAGCCGTGGAAAGAGTTTCGGCGGCAAATTTATCAATGGAACCGCTTTAACGAATCAAGTTATTCGATATTTGCAACAGAAAACTTGTGAAGGAAGACCTCTTGTCTGGTAGTTTTGGCGGTGTAGCCACCAAAACTACCAGAAAGATTAGGATGTTGCGCGGCAGGCGCATGCTTGCGGCGTACAGTCGCAACTATTTCGACGTATTTGAGAGGTATTGGGGATCAATGGGCTCAATGGGTGTCACCTGTGGGTGCGTGAG
>CAYFVX010000792.1:0-2827 GCA_964346425.1 uncultured Chloroflexaceae bacterium
GGGTTGGGGAGAGGGTGAAAGCGCGGTGGAATACCCGTTACGTTGACGCCTATGGACTTGTGTCCCCTCGCAATCCTCCCCCCTGGTTCAACTGCGTTGAGGATACTCCACGGTATTCTGTGGTGCTACCCGTGGTTCCTTCCCGATTATCCGAACTGGGTATGAATAATCAAACAAAAAGCGGGGCATGGCAGCAATACCACCAGCCCCGCACCAACGTTTCAACGCTGCAACGCTCCAACGCTTCACAACGTCGCCATCGACTCCCGCACCGCCGTCAACGTCTCCTGAATCTCCGCATCACCATGCGCCAGACTCATAAAACCAGCCTCAAACTGCGACGGCGCAGGATACATGCCCCGCTCAATCATCGCCCAGAAATACGTCCCATAGCGCGGCGGATTGGCATACTGGCGAGCAGTGCTATAGCTGATAATGCGCTGCCCTTCCTCCTGCAGGAAGTACATACCAAACATGGTTCCCTGGCAGCCTACCTGCACCGGGATACCTTTCTCTTCCGCAATACTGCGCATCCCATCCGTCAGCGTGGCTGCATTGTTGGCAATCGCATCAAAAACGCCCGGCTCGCTAATCTTGCGCAACGTCGTCAGACCAGCCGCCATCGCCAGCGGATTGCCCGAAAGCGTGCCCGCCTGATACATCGGGCCAGCCGGTGCCACCGTCTGCATAATCTCCTGCTTACCACCATACGCACCCACCGGCAGACCGCCGCCAATCACCTTGCCCAGGCAGGTCAGGTCCGGGTCAACATTCCAGACCGACTGCGCACCACCCGGTGCCACGCGGAAGCCCGTCATCACCTCATCAAAAATGAGCAACGCCCCGGCTTCTTTCGTCAGGTCACGCAACCCCTGCAAAAAGCCCTCTTCTGGCAGCACAAAGCCCATATTGCCGGCAACGGGCTCCACAATCACCGCCGCAATATCATCCGCGTGGTCCTTGAAGAGCGCACGCACCGACTCCAGATCGTTATATTCCGCCACCAGCGTGTGGCTGGTCGAACTGGCCGGCACGCCTGGACTATCCGGCAGGCCCAGCGTCGCAACCCCACTGCCCGCCTGCACCAGCAGCATATCCGCATGCCCGTGATAACAGCCATTGAACTTGACAATCTTCATGCGCTCGGTATGCGCCCGGGCCAGCCGCAACGCGCTCATCGTCGCTTCCGTCCCGCTATTCACAAAGCGCACCTGCTCCAGGCCCGGCATCATCTTGATAACCTGCTCCGCCAGTTCCGTCTCCAGCTCGGTCGGTGTGCCATAGCTGGTGCCCAGCGCAACCTGCTTGACGAGGGCTTCCACCACATCCGGGTGCGCATGCCCCAGAATAAGCGGCCCCCACGACAACACATAGTCAATGTAGCGGTTGCCATCCACATCCCAGAAATGCGGACCAGCCGCTCGCTCCACAAACAACGGCGTCCCCCCAACCCCGCGAAATGCCCGCACGGGCGAATTGACACCACCAGGGATAACCTTCTGCGCAGCCGTAAAAAGTTCTTCTGTTCGCGTAAACGTCCTCGTCATGATTCTCCTCTCATAAGTTTCCAGTTCTCTCGATATCGCAATCCATTAGAGAGAGATACATTCGTGTTCTTCGTGTTATTCGTGATTCCTGCCCGATTACTCGAATTTGGTATCACTCATCACTCATCACTCATCACTGGTATCACTGCTCTATCTTCACACCAAGTTGCTCAAGAATACCGGGCCAGCTACTCTCAGCCTTAGGCTCATTCGCCTGCCGTACAATTTTACCATTCCTCACTGTCAATTCAACCCCGGCCACTGGCAGCATGATCTTCTTCCCAGTTGGCGCAACGGTCACAAATTGGCCCATCACCGGCGGCACCAGCGTCCCAGAATGCGTACCGGTAATCTGGTAGGTTGCCTTGACTACCTCGCCCTGCACCTCTTGAATACGAATATTGAACTTCAAATCGGGAAAAGCCGCCCAGAGTGCTTTCGTAGACGAAACAATCTCCCGTTTAGACTGGGTAATAGGCACAGCGGTAAACACAAAATCCTCCGACAGGCTATCCGCAAACGTGGTCCAATCACCGCGTTCACCTGCCTCAAAGTACGCCTTGAGAATACTTGCTGGATCCATGGTCATGGTAAACTGCTACTTTCTTTGTGTTCAAATGTACTCGAAAGTACGCTTTGTCCATTTCCGAAATTCCTGCTTCGTCCTGCACGGCCTTCTCAAGCGAAGGTCTTACACGCAGTCCACAGGCATGTTTTCCATCCCGACGTAGCCACTACCGAGGGACGACCAGTTCAGGACTGGTAACCTGGAAAGGTGATCTGGTTGCTCTCACTTATCCACTACTTCTGAGTATCCCATCTCGCATGCACCCGCCCCATGGGGCCTTTTTAAGCGTGGGCAGCGCAACCGTGGATCTCTTGAAGCCCGTCATCAGCGTTCCAGGGGACTTGGCTTTCGCCCACTGGTGCCTCTGGGAAAGCGTTGCTTACGCATCCTGATTCTTTCTTTTGAGTGCCCCCCCATTTTTGGACTCTGTTGGTAAAGTCCGGGCAGGGCCTCTCGCAAAGGCGCAAAGCCGCAAAGGCCCGGACAGGAGATGGGGTTTACCATCAGAGTCTTTTTGTGGGGAAGGGGGGCGTCCGCAGCCCCTCTCCCTGGAGGACTCTGATGGTAAAGTCCGTCCAACTCCTGGGAGCGCAGGCGGCTCGCCTGCCCCAGGTAGGGGTTTGGCACCGCCAAACCCCTACCTTTATTACCCCCCCCTTTCCCATCAGAGTCCACAAGGGGGGAAGGGGTGACGGAAGCCCCTCTCCCTGGA
>CAYFVX010000793.1:0-2826 GCA_964346425.1 uncultured Chloroflexaceae bacterium
CCTGTTCAGGAGTCGGGTTCAGACGTATTTTGTGTGCGCGTATCGTTGTGTTCATGATGCGTACTCCTGTCCATTTTTGAGGAGATTGTGCCTACCTAGCTATAGCTCCTTATGACGTAACATACTTGCGCAGATTGCCGGCGCGGCTAGGGTGGCGCAGCTTGCGCAAAGCCTGCGCTTCCAGTTGTCGCACACGCTCACGCGTGATACCCAGCATATCGCCAATCTGCTCAAGTGTCAGCCGCTGGCCGGTCTCCAATCCATAGCGCAAACGAATAATCTGCTGCTCGCGCTCATTCAACGTTTCAACCAGCGACTCAATATCCTCGCGCATCACATTGCGCTCCGCCTCATCCGCAGTATCGCTGTCGTCTGGTATCAGACTGCCGACAGTATTTTCCGTATCATCGGTAATTGGCTCATCAAGCGACTGAATAGGCAAAATAGCCCGCATCATACGGCGAATCTTCTTCACATGCCAGCCCAACTCCTCAGCCAATTCCTCTTCCGTCGGCTTGCGATTTTTGGCAACCGTCATATTGCCGATAATCTTCTTGAGCTTGCGAGCTTCCTCGCTCAAATGCACCGGTAGCCTGATAACGCGACTCTGTTCATCTATTGCACGAGTAATGGCTTGCCTGATCCACCATGTCGCATAGGTGCTGAATTTGAAGCCACGCTGGTAGTCGAATTTCTCAACCGCCCGCATCAAGCCAACATTGCCTTCCTCAATCAAGTCATCCAGCGGCAACCCATTCCCCCGATACCGCTTGGCAACGCTGACAACCAGCCGCAGATTGGCATTGATAAGATGCTCGCGAGCCCGAGCATCTCCCTGCTCAATCCGCTGCGCCAGCTCAAACTCCTCTTCCTTGCTCAGCAGATTAACCTCACCAATATCTACCAGATAACGGTTCAACCCATTCAAATCGTTGTAGGATGATTCCGGTACAAGGGGAGCATTTTCTTCAACATCAACGAACGTATCTGTCTCATTGTCATAACGAACACGGTAATTGGTCATGGGCTTTCTCCCCCTTTCCTGCTTGCTGCAGCAGATAGCCAGGAATGATTTGCCGATTGCCAGGCGGCCATTTCAAATCATTCGTTCTTCGACCATGCAGTATCCTGATGTCTGACCATCTGCTCTTAGCCATGCTGCTCCGAGAAGGCGTGCTTTGTCCTATTCTTTTGACGTTGCGTTTGGTGCGAAAGTTGCGCAGCACCTGGTTCTTCTTCACCCAGTTCCATCTTGAGCGACAGGAAACGCATCAAGTCTTTCATCGCAATGATACCCACCAGTCGTTCACCATCCACCACCATCACACGGGAGATGCCATTGCTTTGCATACGCGTCATCAATTCCATCGCATCCGCATCCGGCGGTATCGTGTTTTTATCGGAGCACGGGTCAAACACTTCACCAACCGTTGTGTTGTCCCACCTGTCCCGTGGTATATCCTTCAAACGTTCAACCGTGATGCAGCCCAGCAACCGGCCATGCTCTACCACCGGGAACATCTTATAATAGTACATGTATACGAAATTTTCAACCAGTTCTTCAATCGTGATCGTGGGCGTGACGGTCACTGGCTCTGTGACCATAAAGCGGTTGACAGGTTCGCCTTCCAATGACTGGCGCACTATCAGGTGTTTGTAGGATGAAGTAGAAGCACTGCGCAAAAACATCCCCAGCAGCATCCACCATAGTCCGCCAACAAAATTGCCAAACAGGATGGTCAGCACACCCAGGGCTATGAGGAAAAAGCCAAAGAGCGAGCCAATAGTTGAAGTAATATGCGTCGCTTTGCGCAGGCTCCCCTGCCACTTCCAGATGGCCGAGCGCAACACCCGTCCACCATCCAGCGGGAAGGCTGGCACGCTATTGAAGAGCACCACCAGCAGGTTGATGGATGCCAGGTAGGAGAGAACCCCCGTGAGCGCGAGTGACAGCCCTGCCACCTGCCCACCGAAAGCCAGGCCAAAAAAGAGCAAACTGAGCAACAGGCTCACCAGCGGCCCGGCAATCGCAACCAGGAACTCTTCTTTCGGGCTATCTGGCTCCCGTTCCATCTCGGCCACCCCACCAAAGATAAACAGCGTAATGCCCTTGATGGGCAACCCGTAATGGCGGGCAACCACCGAATGCCCGGTCTCGTGCAAGACGACGGACGCAAACAACCCCAGTGCGCCCAGCACCCCCATGCTCACATAGGAGGGCCAGGAGAGGCCGCCATAGAATGAGGGAAAGACTGCCCCGGCCAGTGTCCAGGTAATCAATACCGCGACAATAAACCAGCTCGGATCAAGTTTTATCGGAAATCCGAATAAGCGAAATAATCGGAGGGGTTTGCCAAACATTAATATCATCTCCTTTGCCATCGTACCGTCAATATTTCTTTGCCAGAGCATAGCTCTGGTGTGCAATACATTGTTCTGCCGGGGAATATAGCAAGAAGTATGCCAGGTGTCTGACAGCGGGAGATGTTCAGAAATGGGAGCAGGGTAGCGAGTGATACCAGATACGTTTGAATAGTGAGAGAAACCGCCAGGACGCCAGGAACGCCAGGATTCGGGCAGAGAGAAGGGGAAACCCTGTTCTCTCTGTGCCTCCGTGTCTCCGTGGTGAAAAGAAACTATTCATCCGAACCTGGTATGATTACACAAATATGCTATCATGTAACCAGAAAAGCATGCCCGCTTCCCACTGAGGACTCTGATGGTAAAGGGGGGATTAGTTATCAGGTAGGGGTTTGGCACCGCCAAACCCCTACGCATTAAGCTAAGCGGTTTGCCGCTTTGCAAAGCGGGGGATTGGGGGTTGCA
>CAYFVX010000794.1:0-2821 GCA_964346425.1 uncultured Chloroflexaceae bacterium
CGGTACCTGCCAGTGTCATGCCTATGCTCACGGCAAGGCTCCGTGCTGGCACAGGGCTGCCGCACGGCTCATCAAGCGGTATGAGGAGACCCTGGACACGAAGTCCAGAGCAAAAGGGCGGCGCAAGGCTCTGGATGACATGGCCGAGCTTTTCGGCTATGCCAGCTACGCAGAAATGGAGGGTGCGGCATGACAACGACCTCCATTTCCCCACTGCGTTTTGAAGACCTCTATCAAGAGTGCAGCAAGATTATTTTCAAAACGTTTCAATCCACGCCGACAGAGGATGTAGAAGACGCGCTGCAATTCGCCATGATCGAAGTCTGGCAGGCGATGCAAACAATGCCAGACAACACCAAAAAATGGTTTATCAATCGCTCGGTGATGTATGCCAGGAACTATCTGCGGTCGCAAAGCTGGCGACATACCAATCGCAAAGTGACCATTGATCAGGTTACAGAAGAAGACACGGCAATCGAGCAGGACAAGCATGACCACCTGCCTTCAACCACCGAAAAAGGCTATGAAGACGTTGAGACACTTTCCATTCTGGACGGTTTGCCGCAGGACATGCAACAGATCATTCGCATGGCAATGGAAGAGTATCGTCGGTATGAAATTGCCGAGTTCTTCGGCGTGAGCCAATGGACCATCTCGCGCAGACTGAGCAAAGTCCGCGAGCACGTACAGACAGCCGCAGCATAAGAACGAACGACGAGGCATCAGCAGCATTGCTGCTGGTGCCTTGTTGCAAAGAGAGAGAGCGAGCAAAGAACAAAACGAAACACGCTGGCGAGAGAGAAAACTTGGACGGAGGCACCAAATGACGAGAGAAGAAACCCTGTATCAGAATATCAACAAGCTCTTGATGGGCGAGTCCCCCAACGGTGATGCTCGTCTGGATTACGGCGAATACAACGATATGTACCAGACCGTCTCCAAAGCGTTTGCTGAAGGCGGCACCGAGGCAGCCAGAGAAGCATTAGGGGCTATCCTGCACACCAACCCATCACTGCTGAAACGGTTTCCAGACTGGATAAAGTATGCAGCAACCACAGTGAAACAAGCAACTGACGGGCAAAGTGCCGGGAGTGCCGGTCCGACTGCCGGGAGTATTTTACCCCCTTCCTGCCGCATAAGCAAGCCTCAAACCGTGCAACTGCCGGGAGTGCCGGGAGTGCCGGGAGAGAGTCTGAATATTGCAGCAACCACAGTGAAACAAGCAACTGACGGGCAAAGTGCCGGGAGTGCCGGTCCGACTGCCGGGAGTATTTTACCCCCTTCCTGCCGCATAAGCAAGCCTCAAACCGTGCAACTGCCGGGAGTGCCGGGAGTGCCGGGAGAGAGTCTGAATATAAATGCTTTCCCAAAGCCAGTAGCAGACATGATCAACGCCATAGCCACAGCTACAGAGACCGATCCGCTGTTGTCTGCAACAATGGCATTTGGGGCACTCTCCGTAGCAGTCACCCCAGCAACCATCTCCCTCCATTCCGAATGGGTTGAGCCGGTGGTGCTTTATCTGATGGTCGTAGCTGCCAGTGGGGAAGGTAAGACGATGGCCTTCAACTACCTGATGAAACCCATCATTGAGTACCAGAAGGAACTGCGACAAACGTGGGTCGCCAGGGTAAAAGAGGCCAGAAAGAAACGGCAGAATGAAGACGACCAGGAAGAAAAAGAAGAGGCAGAGGAAGAACCGATTATCTTTGTCGGAAACATCACCACGGAAAGACTGGGGAGCCTCATGATGAACTGCGGCGAGCATATGGCTATTCTCTCTGATGAGGGGAGAGGCATAGCAAGCGTTCTCCTGGGAAGATACTCCAAGAAAGGCGTAGGAGACGGCGAGCTTGATCTCTACCTGTCAGCCTGGAACGGGACGTACTACCGACTGGAACGGGCAACACGGGAGCCAGTAGTGCTGGAAAACCCGCAACTCAATATTTGTATCGGTATGCAACCGGATGCCTTTCAACGCTGTGGGGAAAGTGACTCATTGCGTGAAGGGGGGCTACTTGCAAGGTTCCTGATAGCACAACCAGAAAGTAATGTCGGAAAGCGAACGTTCAACACGCCACCAGTCCCCTCGCAAGTTGTGCAAGCATACAACGAGTATATGAGGAGTATCCTCGCTCAACGCAAAGGACGGGTGTGTACCCTCTCCCCAAGCGGCTATGAAATGGTGCAAGAGTACCGGAGAATGCAAGAACCAATGCTTGCAGAAGGCGGTAAGTATGAACACATCAGGGATTGGGTGAACAAGAGTGCCAGCCACATAGCAAGGCTTGCTACCATCCTCTACCTCGCAAACAGCTATACGAGTCCTGGGACAGAGGTCATACCAGACGCATATGTACAAGAAGGTATTGACTTGACATATTGTTTTCAATCTCTCTGGAATGAGGCGATACAGAGGTCCTCTCCTGCGGGAATTCTCACAAGGGATGCACAGCGAGTCCTGAAATGGTTGTCTACCACGCAAGACATTGGTGCGGTTGTTTCTCTCAGGCAGGTCTACGCTTCAATCTCAGTCTTGAAGAGTCAGGAAGCGAGGAATGCCCTTGCTCTTCTGTCTGAGCTTGGGATCGTAGAGGAACTACAGACTGAAGGGAGGAGGGACAGTAAGATGTACCGTTTTTATGGAGATACTCCCGGCACTCCCGGCACTCCCGGCACTTAGTCGTTTTATGTGCTCTGGGATTGGGTAAATGAGGGTTGGATCGTTCCCGGCAGTCGGACCGGCACTCCCGGCAATTGGAAAGAATTGAGGGGAAATCATGAGAGACCAGACGGGCATCAACCTGAAGCGGATCATTGA
>CAYFVX010000795.1:0-2817 GCA_964346425.1 uncultured Chloroflexaceae bacterium
GGAGGGACAGGACTGGGGTTGGCTATCAGCCGCCGCTACTGCCAGATGATGGGCGGCGATATTCAGGTTGAAAGTACGCCAGGCTTCGGCACGACATTTACCGTTCTTCTGCCGATAGTTGAAGAAGAAGAGCCAGCAGAGCCAGCAGATTCCCACCACTGAGGTTCAAAGGAGATATTCATGCGCTCCGCGCACATGGGTAGCACCACGAAACATCGTGGACGGGAATGGGGTTGCGAGAGGACTTGTGTCCCCTCGCAACCCCTGGGGAAACGGCGTTGAGGATACTCCACGATATTCTGTGGTGTTACCGCACATGGTACGGTATGAAAATATGTACGAGCGCACGCTCGGACGAGCCGCGACCGTGAGGGAGCGGACACGGTATCGTATGAAAACGGTTTATTTTCACGTGAGGACCATAGACGATGGGCCGCTTTCCAAAAGAGCAAACACCTGCCGCAGGTGTTTGCCCCTTCAGGCTACCCACCATCCACTACCCACTATTGCACGCTGATCCCCACACCTATGAGCTTTGCTCTTGCTTGAGCGTCTTTGCCAGAAACCGTGTCGTGCGTAGCGGCAACTGTTTGAGCGATCCCTCAACCACATTGGTCGAGGGCAAAGACTGCAAAAACATCATCCCATACCACTTGGTCAGCAATCGCTTATCCAACACCACCACAATACCGCGGTCCTCCTGGCTCCGCACGAGCCGACCGAACCCCTGCTTAAACCGCAAAATGCTCAATGGCACAGCATATTCACGGAATGGCTCGCCAAACTGCTCACTGCGAGCAGCAAAAATGGGATCGGAAGGAACACTGAACGGCAATTTGGCTATCACCAGCACCGAAAGCGCATCGCCCACCACATCAATACCCTGCCAGAAACTACTGGTTCCCAACAACACCGTGCGCGGCCACTCTTTGAACCGCTCAAGCAGATTGCGCCGTGAGCCATCTACCCCCTGCCCCAGCACAATAATATCTTGCTCTTCCAGAGCCTCCTGAATACCATTCCGCGTGCGCTTGATAGCACTGTTGGCAGTAAAGAGAGCCAGTGTGCGCCCGCCAGTCGCAGTACAGAGTTGGATGAGTGCTTCTTCCACTTTCTGCTGATAGCCACGCTGATTTGGTTCCGGGATGTCGTTGGGAATATACATCAACGTCTGCTTCTCATAGTCAAAGGGAGAGTCAAGCTGCAACTCTTCCGCATCAACCAACCCCAGGCGACGTTTGATAAATTCAAAAGAATCGTTAATAGACAACGTGGCCGAAGTGAGAATGTTCGTTTGCTTCTGCACAAAAAGCTGCGCGTGCAAAATCTCGGAAACATCCAGCGGCGCAGTATGCATTCTGAGCGTATCGCGTGCGCGGTCAAGCGTCAGCCAGCAAATTTTTTCTTCATTCCCCGAAATGATATGGTCAATATTGATACGCACATCTGTCGCATAGCGTCGGTGAGATTGTATCTGCAGCAACAGGTCTTCATATTCGAGCACCTCACCCGCTTCTTGCACATCAACCAGCAAACTTTCCACATTCCCCAGACCTTCGCCCAGCGGAGCCAGCGACATTTTGAGATTATCCCATGTCGCTTCCACATCCCCCCAATCTTGCTTCTGGCGGATAGATGCAGTAATGCGCAAACGGATATCATACAGATGATCGGAACCCTGTCCACCACTCCCATCCGTTTCACGGGCAAGAAAGCGCACCAGCGCAGCAAAACACTCGTTCACGGCAGCATGCGCTCGCTCAATATGGCTGTGCATCTCGCTGGTAATCGTTGTCAGCCTCTCCAGATAGCCAGGATCAACACTGCTTTCGCGGAAATGCGTCTGGAGACGCGAGAGCAACCCGCCGGGGCTACGCGTCCCGCCAGCCTGCGAAAGCGTGTCGAAAAACTGCAACAATGTCTCCTGATCTACATTGAAGCTGAGTTGATCGGTGGCGACTTCTTCCAGCGTATGCGCCTCGTCAATAATCAGGTGATCATACGCTGGGAGCACCCCATATTGTGATTCCAGGTCTGCCAGCAACAGGGCATGATTGACCACAATAATATGAACTGCCTCCGCACGTCGGCGTGCCTTAAAGAAAAAACAGTCATGAAAATCTGGACAGTTTCTCCCCGTACACGTATCCAGCGGCACATTAATACTGTTCCATGCCCCCCGTTCCTGCTCCGTAAGCATCATCTCCGAACCATCACCACTGAGCGTCGAAAGCAGCCAGAAATGAACTTTGAGCATCAAACGAGCTTCAGCCGGCTCCAGTGGTTCTTCCCCATGCAACATTTTTTTATAGCGAAAGAGACAGAGATAGTTACTGCGCCCCTTCAACAAAGCAGCCAGAAAAGGAGGAGCTTCGTTTGTCTTTCCGTTACCTTCTGTTTGCGCAGGGATGCCCCAGGCATACAACATATTTTGCAAATCGGGGATGTCTTTAAAAAAGAGTTGGTCTTGCAGATTGATCGTATTGGTGGAAACCACCACCCGCTCGCCACGCCGCAACGCATAGAGGGCCGCCGGCACAAGATAGGCCATACTCTTGCCGGTACCCGTGCCAGCTTCAACCAGCAGGCTGTTGCTTTCGTTAAAACTCCGTGCCGCAACCTGCGCCATTTCTACCTGCTGCGGCCGCTGTTCATAAGTAGAGAAAATCTTGCTCATGCCTCCCCCAGGAGCAAAGAAAGAAGCGATCTCTTCCAGATCAAGCGGGGCGGTATATCCGGTAGGTTTGAGCGGCTTCTCGCGTTCGGGTCTGGCCTCTTCTATCCCCCAGAGCGGACCTTCTTCTTGTGGCATATCCG
>CAYFVX010000796.1:0-2816 GCA_964346425.1 uncultured Chloroflexaceae bacterium
TACCATACTTCACATGGTGCAGCAGTCATGAGCAGAGACCGTGTTCAGTCGTCTGAACAATATCGCCATATTCCTCACCGGGTTGATGCAAAGCATGACCGGTCATCTTGGCGCAATTGCCCGCGCAGCTCCGCTGGAGACCACGCAACAAGCCAAAAAACAGCGGCTTCGCCGCTTTTTGGACAATGCGGAGATTACCCAGGTAGACCACTTTCAACCCATTGTGAAAGGGATGTTAGACGGGTTGAAAAACCAACGGGTGTTTTTGGCGATTGATCGCGTGCTCTTGAACGACAAGCAGAATGTCCTGGTCGTCAGTTTATGTTTTCGCCGTCGGTCGGTTCCGCTCACCTGGAAGGTATTATGGCATCACGGGTCGAGTAGTCTCAAAGACCAACAGAAGGTGTTACGCGAGGGTCTGGACCTGCTACCGGAAGGGGTACGGGTGACGCTGTTGGGCGACAGCGAGTTTCGCAGTGTGGAATTATATGAGTGGGTCCAAGAGCAGGACGGTCATGCCCAACTGAGTATCAGTAGTGCGACGGTTATCTATCGCGATGCCGGAGATCGCATGGGACAAACAGTCAAAGAGATGGTGGGGGAAAGGACAGAGGTCATCTATTGCACGGACGTGTACGTCACAAAGGAGCATCGCTATGGGCCGATGAACCTGTATGCGTGGTGGGACAAAGACAAGGACGGGAAACCGATTGTGCGGGCGGTGATGACAGACCACCCCGCTACCTGGCGCACCAGGCAACAAGGGGTACGACGGATGTGGATCGAGACGGTGTTTGGCGACTGGCAAGGTCGGGGGTTTCGCCTGGACCAAACAGGTATCACCAATCCGAAGCGGTTCGAGTGCTTGCTGATCCTGGTCGTGCTTGGGTATCTGTGGTTTGTGAGCATCGGACGCTGGGTGGTGAAGCGGGGGTATCGGCGATTAATAGATGATGGGAAAGGGAAATCCTGGACGTATAGTCTGTTCCAACTGGGCGTTGGGTGGAAGGAACGGCTGCAAAGTTATGGCAAACCGTTCCCGCTCTTGATGTACATATATGTCTGACGCTCGGATCAGACTGATCCGGGGAACACACTGAATCACCAAACAAGACGAAGCAACGAGCGTGGCATCACGTCTCGGTGGGAGGTTTTACCCATATTTTTGGGTGTTTTCTCTCTGAAAGGTGACACCCATTGAGGCCCCCCGCCCTCACATGTGTAGACTTTTTTGGCTGGAGGCACGCTGTAGGGGTTTGCCGCCGGCAAACCCCTACGGGCGACTTATCCCATTGGTATCAGGTTTTGCGAAAATCTCTACACATGTGAGGGCCCCCTGCCCCCTACAACGTATACGCCGCAGTTGCTTCCTGCAGCTCCTGCGCCAGCTTGTGCAAATCCTTTGCAGCAGTTTCCGCCTGGCGCGTGCTCGACAGCGTCTGCGTTGTGGCTTGCTGGATAGACTTCATCGCCTGCCCAATTTGTTCCATACCTGACATCTGCTGGCGGGCGGCCGCTGCCATCTGCGTATTCGCTTGCACTCCTTCTTCGACCTCGGCAGCTATCTGGTGGATAACCTCGCCAGCCTGTCCTGCCAGCGTCAACCCATTCTCCACTCCCTTGCTGCCCTCTTCCGTCACCATTACTGCGTTATTGGTGGCACGTTGAATTTCGCTCAAGATTTCCTGCACCTGCGACGTTGCCGACTTGGAACGCTCGGCCAACTCGCGTACTTGCTGCGCCACCACCGCAAAACTCTTGCCTTGCTCGCCTGCTCGTGCTGCCTCAATCGCTGCATTGAGCGCAAGCATATTGCTCTGGTCTGCCAGCTCACTGACCGTAGTGGTAATGGTTCCAATTGCCTGCGTCTGTTCTGAAAGAGCCAGAATAGTCTGCGCAATACTTTCCACCCGCTGGCGGATTTGCCCCATACCCTCAATCGTCTCTTCGACGCTCTGCGTACCCTGTTTGGCAACATTGAGCATCGTCTGACTATCTTGTATGACCTGGCCTGCCTGCTGCGCTGTTTGCTGCGCAATAGTCCGTACCTCCTCAACCGTGGTGCTTGTCTGGGTAATGGACGAGGATTGTTGTGACGCATTGGCAGCCTGCTGCGTGGTTGCCGAGAGGATTTCCGCTGCCGCAGATGCAATGCTGGTACTTGCTTCTTTGACTTGCGAAGTGATACTTTGCAAGCTGCCAACCATCTCATTCAGATTGTGGCCCAGCGTTATCAATGCGTCTTCATCGCTCGAACCATTCAGCGTCAGACGTGCCGTCAAATTGCCATCTCGTACCTGCTGGACAAATGTTAGATAATCTGCCACCACCGTTTCGATATGTTCTTTGGAGCGTTGCATCTCAATCGCATTCTGATGGGCGTCCTCCTGCGCTGTGCGTTCCTTCTCAACCATCTGGCGCAAATTGCCAATCATCTGATTGAAGGCCCGCGCGAGCACGCCGGTTTCATCTTGTGATTTCACCACGTCTGCTTCCACATCCAGATTGCCCTGCGCAACCGTCTGCGCAATGGTCGTAATCTTCTTGATGGGTCTGGCAATCTGCCCCGCGATAAAGCCAAGCACCAGCAATGCTGCCAGCGTCAGCACCACGCTGATGCCGACGAGTTGCCACATAAGTTGTGTTGCCTCAGCGGTAATCTTTGCCCCTGGCACGATGATATTGACACTCCACGGTGTGTCAGCATTCCCAAACTGGATGGGCACAAAAACTTCCAGTTCACCCTTCTCGTTAAACTCGACGATTTGTTCCCCCTGCTGAATACGGCTCAATAGATTTCCTTCACCTGCGTGGGT
>CAYFVX010000797.1:0-2814 GCA_964346425.1 uncultured Chloroflexaceae bacterium
ACCCCACGCCAAAGGGGAGCGTGAGGGAACCTGGTTCCCTCACGCTCCCACAGGTAAAACCTGTTGAGGGAGGGATGCCCACGTTGCGCAAATAGCTGTTTCTGGTACAATTTTCTGCGATGAACATTCAGCGCATGCCTGGAATGAACGACGTTGTTCGCTTCCTCCCTCTTCTGCTCCTGCTTGCGGGCACAGCATTTTTCCTGGGAATATGCTTTGCTTTTCCGTCTGCGTGGACCCTGGATGTCGGCACGGATGGTGATAGCCATTTTCTGGCAAATTTCTCTATCGCGGAAAAGAGCCAGGGGACAACCTTCCGCTGGAGCCAGCCTTCTTCGCGCCTGCTGCTGCATGGCAGCACGCATGGGGTTGCTGTGCTTGCGCTACGGTTGCACGGCGATGAACGCGCATTGGCAGATGACTGGTATCTGAGCTTGCAATCTCCGCAGCAGACACTCGCAACGATACGTCTCCACCCCGGCTGGCGTGTCTACCATGTCTTGCTCCCACGAGGTGTCATGGCAGGCGAGCGTATGGAAGTTGCTCCCTTGCGGCTCGTCAGCGATACCTACCGTCAGGAAACTGGTGATAACCGTAGACTTGGCGTCGCTCTCGACTGGCTCCGTATCACTCCACTGGAACCATCCTCGTTTGCTCATGCGCTCGCTCGTGCCTTGATGCTCGTGTGGGTACTGGCATTGCTGGCTATGGCGGGGTGGATGATAGACCAGCGGTTGTTCAATGTGCCTCGACGTACTGCCCCGCTGCGGGTGAGCCTGCTCGTGGCCCCCGTGGCACTCCTGTTCCTGTGGCTGGCCTGGCATAACCAGCACACCCTTGCCTGGGCATTGCCGGCGACGCCGTGGATGCTTGGTCTGGGAACGCTGCTGGCGACGCAATGGAGAATACAGAATGGAGAATGGAGAATACCGGACAATGCGCCTCGATTGCTCATGTCCGCTTTCCATTCACCATTTCCAGCACTTTCCTTGCTGGTTGTGGCGCAGATACTTTTCCATACGCGCTGGATGGTGGGTGGCGGCATTGTTGCTGCGGGTGGCGGCATATTGCTGCTGGCAAACAGAAAACATGTTTGCGGAAAACCTGTTTCAGGACAAAAACCCTTCTCCATTTTCCAGTCTCCCTTCTCCATTGTTCTCGTCTTTCTGCTTGCGCTTGCGCTACGGCTCTACCGGCTGGATGAACTCCCCTATGGCTTATGGCGGGATGAAGCACGGCATGGGTTGCTTGCGCTACGGCTCTTGCACGACCCTACCTATCGCCCGGTCTATGAACCAGCCGGGGTGCAGTTGCCGGTGCTCGGCCTGTACCCTTTTGCGCTGGCTCTCAAGCTCTGGGGGATTCATCTCTGGTCTATGCGGGCTATCACTGCATTGGCTGGCAGTTTGACCGTGTTTCCGCTGTATAGCCTGGTTGTCTATCTGAGCAGACGCCACGATGTGGCGTTGCTGGCGGCGGCTTTTCTGGCGGTTTCAAGCTGGCATATCACGCTTAGCCGCTTTTCTTTCCCCACAGTCTTCGAGCCGCTGCTGACGCTGACGGCATTGTGGCTCATGGTTGTTGCGTTTCGTTCCCGTCTGCCCGCATCCCCCGGACCCTTCTCCCCGGGGGACTCTGTTGGGAAAGTCTGGGCAGGTTTCACCGCAAAGGAGCAAAGAGCGCAAAGGTCCGAACAGGAGATGGGGTTTACCAACCGAGTCCTGGGGGAGAAGGGGAGTTCGGCAGCTCCCCCCCCGCAGGACTCGGTTGGTAAACCTGTATGGCCCTGGAAGCGCTGGTGGCTCGCCTGCCCCAGGCAGGGGTTTGGCACCGCCAAACCCCTACCTTATTACCCAACTCTCCCCTTTACCAACAGATTCCCGCGGGGAGAGGGGCATGGGGTGAGGGCTTTGCCAGGGGAAAAAACCGCTATGTCCTCACCTCTAGGCAATCCTGCTCCCCCCGCTCCTCGTCTGCTGTTCGCATGCCTGCTGGCTGGCGTGTGCCTGGGAGCAACTGTCCAGACCTATCACACCGGTCGCCTGGCACCGGCTCTGGCGGCACTGCTGGCACTCTTTTTGCTCTTCCAGCATCGTCAGCACTGGCAACGCTGGCTGGCGGGTATGCTGGTGCTGGGTATCAGTTTTCTCTTGACGGTTGGTCCGCTGCTATCCTACGGCTTGCAGCATAGAGAAGAATTCAACCGCCGCGTGAACAAGGTGTTTTTGCTGGGTGAGGGAACCCTGGAAGGACGTGCTCCGCTCGCTAGTCTGGATGCCTCGCTGGGTCGCCATGTGCTGATGTTCAATGTGCATGGCGACGACAATGGTCGCCACCATGCCCCCGGCCAGCCAATGTTGGATTTCGTGACGGGGCTGGGTTTTCTGGCTGGCTGTGCCGTGGTGCTTCGTCGCTGGTCTGACTGGCGGATGCGCTGGCTGGCCCTGGCTCTTGCTATCGGGCTGGTGTCCAGCTTGCTGGCAGCCGATGGGCCACATGCAATGCGCAGCATCGGGGCGGCTGGCTTTGCCTTTGCCATTGCTGCACTTGGCTGGCGCGAGATAGCATATTGGACCGTAGACCGCTGGTTTGCAGACTGTGGGGCGGAGAGCGCAGAAAATGGGCAACGCTCTGGTGCGTGGTTTCTGCTGCATCGTTTCCGCCCGCTGGTTGCTGTTCTGCCTGTTTTGCTGGCGTTGCTGCTCAATGCGTGGACCTATTTTGTAGTGATGCCGGCGCAGCCGGCGGTCTGGCTTTCCTCCTATCCTATCCATTCACAGATGGGCGTATACCTGCGTGACATGGCTGAGGAAA
>CAYFVX010000798.1:0-2811 GCA_964346425.1 uncultured Chloroflexaceae bacterium
ATTGCCCTCGACAATGTAGGGTGGCTCGTGAACATCCAGCCCGATACCATGTCCGGTGCGGTGTAGGAAATAGTCGCCATTGCCGCCATCCATAATCACCAGCCGTGTTGCACGGTCAAGTTGCTCGGCGGAAATGTATGGCTGCACGGCCGCCTGTCCTGCGAGGTTGGCAGCATGCACCAGTCCATAGATACGACGGGCCTTGTCTGATGGCTCACCCAGCGCAATCGTGCGCGTCATATCGGCCACATAGCCACCAGCGCGTGCGCCGCCATCCAGAATAATCAAATCGCCCACCGCAAACGGCCGGTCGCTGACTGTATGGTGTGGATTGGCACTGTTGGGGCCACTGGCAACAATCGGCGCAAAACTCTCGCCCTCGGCACCAGCCGCTTGCAGTTCTTTCGACCATATTTCCGCCAGTTGCCGCTCGGTGATGCCTTCTTTGATATGGTTGATCGTTGCCCGCAGTGCGGTTTCGCTGACCTGCACCGCACGGCGGATGGCAGTTAGTTCAAGCTCCTCTTTGACCATACGCAGGCCAGCCAGCAACGCAGTTGCGTCTACCATATGCGCGGAGGGCGTAAACTCTTCCAGCATGCGCAGTTCCATCACGCGCATAACCGTATATTCCACGCCAACAACTGGCTGCGCCGCAGCGGAAGCGGGCAGAGTGGCCTCAATCGCACGACGCAACGCCTCGGCTGGCCCGACGGCGTCGCTCCAGGGAAAAAGCAGCAACTTGATACTGCTGCTGGCTTCCACCCGCGCAACTTCCATTTCAGGCAACACCAGACATGGTGTATCGCCGCTGACGGGAAAGAACGCCAGCGTCAGGCGGGTGGTATGATGAAACGTGAGTCCGCTCAGATAGAAGAGGCTACTGCCTGGCATAACGGCCAGCGCATCAAACCCCTGCCTGGACAGAGAATGGGTAAGTTTTTCGACTCGATGATAAAGAGACATACAACCTTAAAACGCAATCTGATCTGCAGGAACATCCTGCAACCCGGACCAGGGTGAACGCAGCATATCGGCACGCAAATGATCTCCCAGCCGCAAGGCTACGATAAGCCCCAGCGATACCAGCAGGAAAGCCAGCGAAGCCGTGTACACAACCACATAGCCAAGTGCCACATTATTCGTCAATTGATAGGCAACATCACGCACCAGACTGCCAAAGATGGTGCCAAACCCCTGCGCAACTGCCTGCATAATGCCCCACAACCCGATAAACAATCCGGCATGGCCCACATCGGTCAGCGACATCACCAGCGCAACACTCGCCACGATAAACGTGCCACGCCCCATACCAATCAGCCAGACACCGCCACGGAAGGGATTGACCATCTCCGCGTTGCTGGCAACACTGATAACCAGGAAGCCCATCGCACCCACGCTACAGCCCACTTTGATAATCGTCAGCGGCGAGTGCCCCTTCCAGAGCGACCAGCCTGAGACGGTGATAGCCACCAGCATTGCCATACCCCACAGGGCCGTCAACTGCGTGGTCTCGGCCACGCTCATATTGAGCACCTGCCCGCCGTAAGGTTCGAGCAACACGTCGTGCGTGGCAAACGCAGTGGTGGCGATGAACAGCACAATAAACAGGTCGCGCAGCGACTTTTGCTGCAGCAGCAACCGCACGGATTCCCAGAAGGAGAGGCGGATGCGTGTTTCATCCGTATACGAGACAACGGTGCCATCTGGATTGAGCCGTTCCTGCTTCCAGAGCGCAAGAAAGGTCAATAGCATAAAGATGGTGGCCGACCCCTGCATCACCTGGATAAGCCGATGTCCACTGTAGTTTTCCAGCAAGTAGCTAATAATGATTGAGCTAACCACAGTTCCCAGCACGAGCATAACCCACAGCACAGCCAGCACCTTGCCGCGTTCTTTCGGCGGCGTAATATCGCTGACCAGCGCGAGGTAGATGGTCTCGACGATATTGGCCCCAATGCCGTAAGCCAGAAAGATCAGCGTTGAGATCCCCATCCCCAGCCAGAACGACATAGGAATAATCGCATCCCCACTCAGAATAAGCAAGGTAAATGGCGCACAGACCAGCCCGCCAAAGGTGAGCATTGCTCCCAGGATGACGTAGGGAGTACGCCAGCGGCCCACCGAACGGCCTTTGTCTGATTTAAAGCCTATCATAGCCCGCACGGGTGAAACAAAGTAGTGAATGGCGAGCAGAAAGCCAACGGCCAGCGCAGAAATGCCCATCTCGTCAATAAGCACGCGGTTGAGTGTGCCGGTCAGCGGGGCAAGCGAAAGCCCCATACCAAACTGAAACAACCCCAGCCGCAAGATGTTCAACCAGCGGCGTACTGTTTCGTGGCGGTCCAGCCACTCCTGCATCTGACGAGTTGTACGCTTGAAGAAAAGCAATAGAGTGTTCATAGGCGTTATTATAGCACAACCTTTAGAAATGTTGCTCTTCTCAGATTTCCGTGGTACTGTTTGTCTTAACCGCTTTTAACCATACCATGTGATCGGTATGTATGCAACAGGGTACTGACCAGAGCGTATGGCATTTATCATACGCTCTGGTCAGAGCCAGCAAAAATAGGGTCATGTCAAAGTCAGAAAATCCTCTGAGAGCGCGGACATCCTGCCCGCCCCAATGCAGGCGAGCCGCCTGCGTTCCCAGGTTTTTTGATGGAAACTGGCAACTTTGACATGACACTCCCAGCAAAAAGAGACAAGCGGCGTGCCGCCGCAGACCATGTGGGGACAATATCCCTCAGTGGGGGTCCTCACATGGGTAGACTTTTTTGTAAACCGCTTTGCAAAGCGGTTGCGAGATAC
>CAYFVX010000799.1:0-2809 GCA_964346425.1 uncultured Chloroflexaceae bacterium
CAAAGCCCACCGCAGGTGAAACCTGTTGAGGGGGAAACCCCTGGAAGATTTTATGAGTACTTGTTTGCAGAGAAGTATCAGGACTACCAGTATGAGCAATACCAGCAAACCATTTGTTATTCTTGCGCCACCTGCTTTGTTACCGCAGGCTGCTGCAATTGAGTCTGTTGCTACACCGTATGGCACAGCATATGCCAGAAGCTATCAGGGGGCCTGGTGGCTGGAACCGGCAGATGCCAAAACGCTTATCTATGCCACCAAAGAAATGGAAGCTTTGTATGTTATCCACGTGCTTGCCTTGCAATCTTTGAATCATTTGCTGTCCGCGGGTGATTTTTTGCTCCCTGACAATCTGATTGATCTGACCTGGGGACGTGAGCAAACGTTTTTTGTGAATAAGGGATATGGCTTTTTGCCACAAAACCCGCCGTTTTGTCCAGATTTGCGTTCAGTTTTGCTCAATGCAGCCCATCAGACGCTTGCGACGCTCCCTTTCCAGGAACGGCCGCGAGTGTTTGGGCGCGGGACGTATGCTGTTATGGAGCAGGCTGATGCTCCACTGGATGATCAGGTCTCGCATTTGTTGCATGTCTGGGGCGCAGATGCTTTTGGCGATGCGGGTGTTCCCACCAGTTTTCTGGCGCGTGAGCTGGAGCTGTGTTATGCACCGCTTGGGTATGCGGTTGCGAGAAGTGATGAGGGGGGCGTTCATACAGATAACGAGCCTGCAGATGCGGCTACGGATATGCCTGGTGATCTGCTGATGCGCATTATTGCAACAGCTCAGACCAATCATCACATGTATCCCCGCACCTGTGTTTGTGCTTCGGCTATGCAGAAGACGCGCGAACGTGGTCTGGTGGGGGATGATTGGCACACATGGGTGGGGTAAGTTCAAAGGAGATGTTCATGCGCTGTCGCGCACACTATACGGTATGAAAATAGGTGGGAGCGGACGCCCGGACGAGCCGCGACCGTGAGGAAGTGGACACGGTATCGTATAAAAACGGTTTCTTTTCACACGAGACCGCAGACGGTGGACCATAGACTGTGGACAGACACCATATCCCTATCGTCGTTTTTTGTCCCTTTGTGAAACGTCTACCTTTATTTGTGAGAAATAACGAGTACAGCATGCCGAGTATGTACGCTCCATGCTGCACTGCAAAGTACAGAATGGGGAATGGGAATGAACAAGATATTTTGGACGATGAGCAGGCGGATGGTGCTGGTTTCAGGTGTGGGCATCGGGGGGGTGCTGGCGATAATTTTGACCCTCTGTAATGCGGTGGCCGCACCAGGCTATGCACAGGTAGATGAAGAACTGGGCCTCGAAATCTCGAAGACGCTTGAGGGAAGTGAGGTTGTTCAGGTCGGGCAGGTGCTTGAGTTTACGATTCGTATTCGCAATACGGGCACGAACACTATTACGCATCTGGTGATTGAAGATGTTTTTGACGACTCGGTGATGGAGCCTGCGAGCGAAGGACAGTATGCGGAACCTGACGACCCGCCAGCCAGTGACCCACCCGGCACGATCAGCGGCAATACGATTACCTGGGATGATGTGGTGGAGAACTCTTCCGACCAGGAGCTTGGGCCGGGGGAAGAGATAGTGCTCAAGGTCTATCTGCGTGCGATCCATCCTTCCGAAGACCTGACAACAGTCAATCGTGCCGCAATTAAAGAGGCGATTAGCAAGGGGGGCAAGAAGGAGAGCGATGTGGGCGAGGATGAATACAATGATGATGTGGGCGGCAATAATGCGACGGTCAGCAAAAAGCTGGAAACAGACCCTCCCATTTATGCGGGTATGCTGGTTACTTATACTATTCAGGTGGAGAATGATGGGCAGGCGGCATTGGATAGTATTCCGCTGAAGGATACCTACAATCCAGGGGTGCTCGATTTTGTGCGGGCAGACCCGCCACCCTCGTCTAGCAATGAGGCAACCGGCGTGCTTGAGTGGAACGATTTGCTGACTATCACCGGGCAAGATGAGCTTGCGCCAGGGGAGACGATAGAGGTGCTGGTGGTTTATCGTGCGTTGCAGGCCGTAGATGAGTCAACCAATGAGGCAGAGGTTGATGGGGCAAGCGATAAGTATGGGAACGAGCTGACGCCGCGGCAGGCAGAGGCTCCTATTCGTATTCTGCCAGCCGCTACCGAGACGCCAATACCCACGGGAACACCGCTGCAACCGACCGCGACAGCTACGATGAGTAGCACGCAACAACCTGACGTGACCCCAACTATCACCCCCACGCTCACGCTCACCAGCACCAGCACCCCCATACCGCTGCCAACAACGATGGTGCCAACAGGCATTGTGGTGCAGCCTACGGCTACACCGCGCCAGGCTGAATCAGATGATGATGATGACGATGACGATGAACAAGAAGTTGGCACCTCTCTCCCCACCAGTACGCCGCAGCCGCTTGCACAGCAAGCAACTGCCAAACCCACGGAAACGCCGACTGCGGTTGCCACGGAAACGCCGACAGCTACTCCGCAGCAGTGGGTTGTGGTGAGCAGAACTGCGACATCTGTGATACCAATTCCAAAGGAGTTGCCCAATACGAGCGGTGAGTTTGCCCCCACAACCATGCACCATTGGAGTTTGCTGCTGCTGGCGATGGGTGTGGCCGGGTTGCTGCTGGTATGGTGGGGAAGCAGAGCGTGGAAGCGTTGAAACGTTGAAACGTGGGAGCGTGGAAGCGTGGAAGCGTGGAAGCGTGCTCATACCTTGCGGGGGATTGGGGGTTGCAAACCCCCAAAAGAAAAGTTTTTGTTGTGTTTTTTTGCGGCG
>CAYFVX010000800.1:0-956 GCA_964346425.1 uncultured Chloroflexaceae bacterium
ATGTCTGGATAAGCCGATAGACTTCCAGGGGGTGCGCTCTGCGGTAGCGAGCACAGAAGATGGGAGCATGATAGTTATATGCATGCAGGGTATGCGGGTCCATGGTTAATACTGTTTTATGTCTGTTTTTCCAATTTGACAATTGGAAGTATTTAATTATACTTCCAATAGGGTAAAAAAATACTTCCAAAAAGACTTCCATCGAATATGCAGCCTGTTCAACCGCTTGCGGCTGCTGCTGAAGGCTCTTTTTGTCCTTGTTTTACCCGACTACTCTATCCTCTCAGGTTGACGAGGTGAACATTTGTTTGCAACACGTCACCCCGCATGGCGTGTTGTTCCTTACGATAGTACCACAAAAAGAGAGACGCGATGGAGGCGTTCAGCTATCGGTTTATCAGTTTACGCGGCATTCAGGCGGGCAGAGAGTTTTATGTGGTTATGTGCCCGATCAAGCTTATTCCCAAAATTTTCCTGTTTGATGAGGAGGAGATACCGCCCGAATTACGCGCCCAGCGTATTCTGAACCGCACACGAGTACCAGAGATTGCCCGCTACATTGTGGACAAAAAAGATGAATATGTGTTTTCCTCGATTACGGCCTCGATTGATGGCGATGTGCGTTTTGAGCCGATGGCCGAGCACGGCTATGCACGCGATGTCGGTTTGCTCACGGTGCCCATGACCGCCCGCTTTCTCATCAACGATGGGCAACACCGTCGCGCGGCGATAGAAGAGGCACTCAAGGAAAACCCGCACCTGGGCGATGAGACGATTTCGGTGGTGTTTTTTCTGGATGCGGGGCTGGCCCGTAGCCAGCAGATTTTTGCTGACCTCAACAAGCACGCGGTACGCCCCTCACGCTCGATTGGCATTCTCTATGATAAGCGCGAGCCGTTGTCGCGGCTGGCGTTGAACCTGGCCTCTACCCGGCTGATTCTGGCCAACGGTCACGA
>CAYFVX010000800.1:966-2806 GCA_964346425.1 uncultured Chloroflexaceae bacterium
GGCGTTGAACCTGGCTGAGCAGGTGCCGGTTTTTCGTGGTCTGACGGAGATGGAGAAGACGACGATTTCCAACCGCAGCACGAAATTGTTCACGCTGAGTGCTATTTATCAGGCGACGGAGGCTCTGCTGGGCAAGAGCAAGGGCGATGAACTGAACACGCAAGATGACACGCTGGCATGTGCCTACTGGAGCCGCCTGGGTGAGATTATTCCTGAATGGCAGTTGATGATTGCGCGGCAGGCGAATGCGGCCCATCTGCGCGGTGAGTATATCCACGTGCATGGCGTTGCGCTGCATGCGCTCGGTATCGTCGGGCACGCGCTGGTTGCGGCCTATCCTGAAAGCTGGCAGACGCAGGTGGCTCCGCTGGCGGACGTGGACTGGCGACGTACCAATACGCAGCTCTGGGAGGGGCGGGCGATGCAGCATGGCAAGATGAGCAAGGCCGGCCACTGTGTGCATCTGACCGCCAACGCGCTCAAGCAGGCACTTGGACTGCCGCTCGCTACCGATGAGCAAGAACTGGAACAACTGGTAACGCCACCAGCACGGGAAAGGAGTATGCAATGAGCAATCGCCAGGGGTTGCCCGCCGAGGACCAGTCGGTCTTTGATACCCGCTCGAAAGAGGAGATTTACGCGGAAGTGCGCGAGGTGTATGCCGCCAATCAGATGCCCTGGGTGGTGGGTTATAGCGGTGGCAAGGATTCGACTGCAACGTTGCAACTGATCTGGTATGCGCTGGCTGGTCTGTCACCAGCGGAGCGGCGCAAGCCGGTGTATGTGATTGCTTCGGATACGCTGGTCGAGACACCGGTGATTGTTGACCATATTACCACCTCGCTGCGGCTCATCAATGAGGCGGCGCAGCAGCAGGGGATGCCGTTTTCGGCGCAGAAGGTGGTACCGCAGATTGGTAATACGTTCTGGGTCAATCTCATCGGGCGGGGGTATCCCGCGCCAAACCAGCGGTTTCGCTGGTGTACGGAGCGCATGAAGATACAGCCGGCCAATCGTTTCATTCTGGACCGCGCTGCCGAGTCTGGTGAGGTGGTGATGGTGCTGGGTGGGCGCAAGAGCGAGAGCAGCAGCCGGGCGCAGGTAATGAGTAGCAAGCACGGCAAGATCACCGGTAGCCGCCTCAATCGGCACCATATCCTTACGCGTGCTTACGTGTATACGCCGCTGGAAGATTTCACGACGGATGATGTATGGAGCTATTTGTTGCAAAACAAGTCGCCGTGGGGTGGGGATAATCGCCAGTTGTCGGTGCTATATCGCACGGCGTCGGCGGAGTGTCCGCTGGTGGTGGATGATACGACGCCGTCGTGTGGCAATAGCCGCTTTGGGTGCTGGACATGTACGGTGGTGACACGCGACCATTCGATGGAGGCGATGATAGGCCGTGGCGAGGAGTGGATGGAGCCGTTGCTGGAGTTCCGCGATTTTCTGTCTGAGACGCAGGACCCGGAGCGCAAGCATCTCTACCGTGAGCACAAGCGGCGCACAGGACAGGTGTCGGTGAAGGATGGCAAGCTCATTCGTGGCCCCTATCGGCTGGATTTTTGCCAGGAGTTGCTGCGCAAGTTGCTGGATACGCAAAACCTGGTGCGCAAGGAGGGACCGGATAAGCACCTGGAACTGATTACCGAGGCAGAGTTGCACGAAATCCGCCGTATCTGGCGCACGGAGCGGCAGGATTGGGAGGATTCGGTGCCGCTGATCTATGCGGAGATGACTGGCGAGACACTGGACTGGTTGCAGGATGATATCGGTGCGTTTACGGCGCATGAGTATCGCGTGTTGCATGAGTTGTGCCAGCAGCACGAATTGCCGACGG
>CAYFVX010000801.1:0-2806 GCA_964346425.1 uncultured Chloroflexaceae bacterium
ATGTGTGCAGGTGAGTGAGAACCTGCAACCAGGAAAGAAACGTCGCTTATACCTGAGAGCGCAGGCATCTCGTTCGTAAGTAACCACAATTGCTATGAACAAGGTGCTTGCGCTCTTCATATGTGGATTTTCATGGTACCATGATATTAGTCGTCAATGACTTTGCCCATGATTTCCTGGACGTTGCTGGAGTATCCTTGCCATACTTGCATCATTTCGCTGGTGAGCTTTTGCTGGGTCTTGAGTGCATCTTCGACAGCTTGATCAACGGAATTGCGCAAACTTCGGTTGTAATTCCAGTTTTTCAGCACGACATCAAAAGCCATATCTGCACTGGTGATAAGCAGTTCATTCCACGCACGAACACTACGCATAGCAAAATCCTGGGCATTGGTAAATTGTTTTCCAACATGATCATGCATACTGACCATTTTTTTCGCGTCCTTTCATTTTTTGTTGACTTAATAAGCAATGGTAGATCAGACAGTTACAGGTGAGTTCATCTCGCAAAATTATCTGGCCGGCTGGCAAGGGTTGTTGAAGACTCGTTTAACTCCACCGCGGCAGCAGTCGCGATTGCTGGTGCGTGAACGGGTGGATATATTGCTTGCTGGAGTGACAGATTTTCCTTTGACATTGATTGTTGCCCCGGCGGGGAGCGGGAAGACAACGGCGTTGTCTGGTTTTGCCATGCGGACGGCGGTGCCGATTGTCTGGTGTCGCATGTCGGGCGATGATGATCTGTTTCTGTTGCTGTGTCATCTAGTGGCTGCTTTTCGTGGGGCGGGTGTTTTGCAGACAGATCGCGTATGTAACGAGATTGTCTCTGCCGAATCACCACCCGCAGAGCAACCATCGTCAATGCCAGTTCCGCAGTACGTGCTTGATTTGCTCGTGAATGAGCTGGCGTCTACGCTCACGCAGGATACGGTGCTCATTCTGGACGATTATCATCTGGTGAATGAGAAGCCAGCCCTGCGGCACCTTATTGATCGGCTTATTCGTATTCAGCCCAAACAGTTGCATCTGGTGCTTTCGATGCGCTATCGGCCAGAGCTGGCGTTGCTGCAAACGTTTCGGGCGCGGGGCGAGGTCTATCAGTTTGAGCAGCATGATCTGGCGTTTACTGTTGATGAGGCACGAGCGTTGTTTGCGTTGTATGAACGCTCGCTGCCGACAGATATTTCGAGCCTGACCAATCTTTGCCGTGGCTGGCCGCTGGTGCTCCAGCTTGTTGCGGCGGATACGAGTGATTGTCAACAGGCGAGTGATAGCAACGCCACACAGGAGACGTTGTCTGCGGATAAAGTCGAAGCGTTGTCGAGTTGTCTGGATGAAGTGAAGCCGTTGCTGGATGATTATTTCAAGCAGCAGGTTTTGGATGAGCAACCCACTGAAGTTCAGGAATTTTTGTTGCGTACTGCAGGGTTGCGCTGGTTTGATGTTGAGTTGTGCTCTCATCTCCCCTCGGTCGCGCATGTGGTAGATCAGCACACGACGGTTGAGCATCGCTGCCTGTTTCTTGAGGCGGAGCGTCCCGGCTATTTTAAGTACCAGCCACTGTTTCAGATGTTTCTTGATCGTCAGGCGGTGCAGCGGTTGCATGATTGGCGCATTATTCATCTGGAAGCTGCGGAATATTTTCGACAACGTCAGGATTGGGAGAGTGTTATCTATCATTTGCTGGAGGTGAATGAGAATACGCAGGCGGTTCAGGTGTTGCAGCAGACGGTGCCACTCTGGCTCAATAAGGGGCGGGCAATAGTTTTGCTCAGTTGGATTGAGCGTTTGCCAGATCATTTTCAGCAAAAACCAGAGATGCTTGAAGCACGGGCAGCGGCCTATCGGCAGTTGGGGCGTTTTGATCAGGCGTTGAGCATTTATGCCGAAGCGGAGCAAGCGTTTCGGGAGCAGGAGGATCTGGAGGGCCAGGCACGCACGTTGCGGGGGCGTGCGGAGGTGTATCTGGATACGGTTCAACCAGCTCCGGCCGAGGCATTGCTCGAACAGGCGTTGGCATTGCTACCGCAAGACCGCCGCATCGGGCGGGCGGAGATTCTGCTTTTGCAAGCGGAAAATTGGGCCAATCGGGGGCGGGCAGATATTGCATTTGAGCTGGAAAATGAAGCGCGGAAGCTGGCGCATCAGAAGGAGGAGTATAGCGAGGCAGAGGAACACGTTTCTGAAGGTGATGTCTGTCATGTCACCATTCATTCCAAGGGGGAAACAATTATCCCTTCGCCCTCGCTCCCACCCAGGCTTTTGTTGCGTAGTGGTCGGTTGAATGAATCCCGACAGTTGCTAGAAACCGATATCGGGTTGCACGCGCATGCACATCTGGAGCATCGTTCGACTATTCTGGCCCATCGGGAGCCGTTGTTGTTGCTGGCGTTGTTGTATGCGATGCTTGGTAATGGTGCGCGGGCTTTTGCAATGGCG
Source organism: uncultured Chloroflexaceae bacterium (assembly GCA_964346425.1). Classification (GTDB taxonomy): domain Bacteria; phylum Chloroflexota; class Chloroflexia; order Chloroflexales; family Chloroflexaceae; genus JAAUSY01. The sequence continues at coordinate 2,440 of CAYFVX010000801.1, forward strand.
ATGCGTGGGTTGCTGGAGGCATTGCAGAGCGGTTCGCAGTTGACCGAGGCGATTGCGCATATGCGTGTGGGGCATGCCCATCAGGTCATTACCCCTATTGGTTTTGATGCGGCAAAACGTCACTATGAACAGTCGCTTGAACTAGTTGAAAATTTTGGGGTGACGCGCACGCGGGTTGAGGGGTGTATGGGGCTGGCTTTGCTGTATGGGCACAGTGGCGATATGGTGCAGGCAGAGATGTTTGCGCGTGAGGGGCTTGAGATTGCAGAGTCGGCTGGCGATGAGTGGATTGTTGCGCTTATTTTGCTGGCGCAGGGCGGGGCAGCCGCTGCGCTTGGCGATGAGCGTGCGCCTGGCTGGTTAGATC
>CAYFVX010000802.1:0-2799 GCA_964346425.1 uncultured Chloroflexaceae bacterium
CCGTATCTCGCAACCGCTTTGCAAAGCAGTTTCCAAAAAAGTCTCCACATGTGAGTTCCCCCCTTGTGGGGGAAGACTCTGATGGTAACGTCCGTCCAACTCCTGGGAGCGCATGCGGCTCGCCTGCACCAGGTAGGGGTTTGGCGGTGCCAAACCCCTACCTGATAACCAATCCCCCTTTCCCATCAGAGTCGGGGAAGGGGCAGGGGGAAGGGGGGCAGACGTGGAGATAAAGGAGACATCCCTATGCCTCAATACCTCTTACGTTCGCGCTTATGGGGCAAATCCCGCGGTTCCAAACCGCGGCTACGATTCCCAACGGGGTTCTTACCACCGAAAAAGTCTAAACATGTGAGCCTGGTGGGGTGTGTGCGTTTTTCGGCTTCGCCGAAAAACGCACACCCCCCACTCCAATCAGTTTGGCGGCGAAACCGCCAGTGATCTCCTCCCTACGCATCACGCACTACGTACTACGTAGCACGTAATTATGTCATTACGTCTAATAGCGGACTTCAAATGGAATGACATGCTTCAGACCGCTCTCTTCACCCACGATAACCATGTGCCAGACGCCTGTCTGGGCATTGGCTGGCGCAGTCCATGTCCAGTCTGCACGACCAGCAGGGGCAGCAATATAGGGGTCATCCTTGTCATTCAGTTTGATACGCTGCCAGTTAGGAGTTTCAACCCACAACTCGGTCTCCTCATACTCGGCGTCTGCCGGATCTTCAGCATCTTCATCCACGTTAAAGCCGGTGGCGTAAAACGCAAACTCGGTACCGGGAGGTCCAACTTTCGGATGCACGTTATAGGTTTCAACATCGTCTGTTTCAGGTGGCTCAAACGTCGGCGTCCCACCTTCAATCCTGAAAGGGATAACGTGCTGGATGCCGCTGTCGCGGCCACGAGCCACCATCTGCCAGGTGCCAGCCTGCGCGTGGCCCGGTGCTTCCCAGTACCAGTCTGCACGGCCGGTGGGTGACGATTCATACAATTGCTCAACTTCAGCATCTATCACCCGACCATCCGGCGCGTTCAGCCAGATATCCACTATCTCCTCATCATAAAAGCCGGTGGCATAAAACGCAAATTCTGTATTGGGATGCCCTACTTCTGGCTGAACGTTTGCTTCACGTTGTGGATTTTCCTGCGCTTGAAGCGGCACCGCTGCGACAACGATAGTACTCAACAGCAGGGCTACGACTGTCAAGACGTTCAATATCTGTTTCATAAGAGGTGTCTCCTTTTTTCCATTTATCTTACCTGCCTACTGGGAGGAATTTTGCGAGAGTTCTTCGCGGCGGCAGGTTGGGCAGTAATCTTTTTCGCCAATAGCCCATCCAATGGCGGTATACAGTGGGCATATTCCAGATACACCGGTGATGATAAGTACTGCACTCACCACGAGGGCAACCCAGAACCAGACCCCACTAATAAGGGGAGCAAAGGACAAACCGAATACCACAATCCCGGCAATCACGCGTCCATAGCGCTCGATTTTCCCTTCATTTCGTCTCAACATAACTATTTACTCCTTTTTTCTACAGGTTCATGCCTTTGTCTTTTTTCTCTCGCCGCATAAGTATTGCAAGTTGTGTGCCGGTTTTTCCGAGCGGGCGTCGTGACGGCGCGACGGCGCGACGCCGCCTCTTCGCCTCATCGCTCATCCGCAACTCTTGGGAGATAAACAGCGTCTTACAGCAGTATAAAGCTGCTACAGAAAGGAACATTGCTATGACCAACCGCAAAGCCCTGATCTGGTTTTTGCTCATCACCTTTGGCCTCTCCTGGCCGCTGTTTTTGCTCCCGCTTGCGTTTCGTTCGGCAGGGCAGGCAACCACCCAGACCATTACCATGCTGAGCTGGGCCGTGGCGATGTGGTCGCCTGGCATCGCGGCCATTATCACCAACCGCTTTGTCTTGAAGCAACCGTTGAGCAACCTGCATATTCGCCATCTCGGTGCCAGGTCTCCCTATCTCTTTGCCTGGATTATTCCCCCGTTGCTGGCAGTTGTTGCCGGTGTGCTGACGGTGGTTTTTGGCGCAGGGCAACTTGACCTGAATTTCACCATGCTGCGCGAAGCTCTGGCGCAGACAAATGCGGAGACACAACTGTCGGTTGAGATGATTGTGGGTATCCAGATAGCCTTTGCGTTGGTGCTGGGGCCGCTTTTCAATGTGGTGTTTGCCTTTGGCGAAGAGTTGGGCTGGCGCGGGTTTCTGTTGCCAGCGTTGTTGCCCGCGGGCCAGTGGCGAGCTATCCTTATCAGCAGTGCCATCTGGGGCATCTGGCACGCGCCTGCTATCGCTCAAGGGCACAACTACCCCGGCCAACCCGTGCTTGGCATTGGCATGATGGTGGTGTGGTGCCTGCTGGTTGGTGTAGGAATGAGCTGGCTCTATCTCAAAACGCAGAGTCCCTGGGCACCAGCCCTGGCGCATGGCTCGCTCAATGCGACCGCCGGTCTCGCTATGCTGTTCATCCGCGATGTCAATGTCATCATAGGTGGTACATTGCCCAGTCTTATCGGCTGGATTGGCCTGGGTGTCCTGGTGCTCTGGATGGTTGTGACGCGTCGTGTGCCGGTTGAGCTGGTATCCGGTGAAGACACCTTCACATGTGGAGACTTTTTTCCTATGCAAGAACCACACCGAGAATCGTAGCCGCGGTTTGGAGACTCTGTTGGTAAAGTCCCTCCAAGCTCTGGAAACGCAGGCATCTTGCTTGCCCCGGACAGGGGTTTGGCGGTGCCAAACCCCTACCTTATCACCCAAAACACATTTACCAACAGAGTCTTG
>CAYFVX010000803.1:0-789 GCA_964346425.1 uncultured Chloroflexaceae bacterium
GCGGCTTGTAGCCGCTGAATTCCCCTCCAGGTGGATTCATCCACGGCGCAGCAGACGGAGGGTTTTGCTGCAAAAGAAACGGACATACTCAAAGGGGGACTGTAGACGATGGACCGCAGACTGTGGACAAGCATCGGGTGCCTGCCGCAGGCGTTTGTCCCTTTGTGAAAGGGCAGAACTGGTTCAAAAATCCCCCGTTAAGCCCATCTGTCTCCACGCCAAAGTTTACGGGCGAAGTTGGTCGAGTTTCTCTGGGTGACCTCGACCAACCTCGCCCGTCTGAGAGAGGAATGTATGAGAAAAGGGTCTATCGGTTAATTTGCCGAATAGCGTTGTCCAGACGGCTTGTCTGTTGCGTAGGCATGTGTTGTATAGCGGATAGAACGGTCGGCATTCTCCTGCCGGTTGAGCCTGAAGCCCGGTTCTTGCTTAGGTCGCTGCACAATGAAGCTTATCGCTGTCGTCTGCCGTCCGTAGCTGGCATCATAGCCATTGATACGGATGTATTGGTCGGGAAACTGCTTGCGGCATTTATCAAGTTCCTGCATAATTGCTGCCGCGTCTTTCATATCAAAAAGCGGCAGTCCATACATTTCCCAGTAGACATTGCGCGGATGCGGATTATCTGTATATTCGATAGAGACCGGCCAGCCGTTGTCCAGGCAATATTGGACCTGCTCTTTGATTTCCTCATCGCTAAAATCGGGCAAAAAAGAGAATGTTCCTTGCGTAATGCGCATAATATACGTCACTCCTTTCTCCACTTGTCAACCTTCGTAACGACTTGAA
>CAYFVX010000803.1:889-2790 GCA_964346425.1 uncultured Chloroflexaceae bacterium
CTCCTTGTCCGGGCCTTTGCACTCTTTGCGCCTTTGCAACAGGCATAAGCCCGGACGTGCTTACTCCTCACTCATCCTCGTTGCTTATTCCTCCTTGAACTCCTTGTCCGGGCCTTTGCACTCTTTGCGCCTTTGCAACAGGCATAAGCCCGGATGTGCTCACTCCTTCCTCCTCACTCTTGACTCTTTACGCCGGTGTTGCCACCACATCGGGGGTATCGGTTGATGTGTACTCGAAGGTAATATCCTTCCAGATGTCCAGGGCTTTTGCCAGGGGTGCGCACCACTTCGCAGCTTGCTGCAAAATGTCCGGGCCTTCATTGACGATATCCCGCCCCTCATTGCGTGCCTGAATCATCGCTTCCAACGCAACACGGTTGGCAGTGGCACCAGCCGCAATCCCATCCGGGTGCCCAATCGTCCCGCCACCAAACTGCAAGACGACATCATCACCAAACATATCGAGCAACTGGTGCATCTGGCCCGCATGGATACCACCTGACGCTACTGGCATAACTGCCGGCATACTGCCCCAATCTTGCTCAAAGTACAACCCCCACTCCGGACGGGGTTCCGACTGCTGGCAGCGCAACGTGTGGTAGTAGCCTTTCACCGCACCTGGGTCACCTTCCAGTTTGCCAACCACCGTGCCGGCGTGTACATGATCCACCCCCAGCATCCGCACCCACTTGGAAATCACGCGGAAGTTGACGCCATGCGTTTTCTGGCGGGTGAAGGTGGAGTGGCCTGCGCGGTGCAGGTGGAGGATGACGCCATTCTTGCGGGCCCACTTCGCCATAGACTGCATTGCGGTGTAGCCGATCGTCAGGTCCATCATGATGATAACGCTGCCCAACTCTTTCGCAAATTCGGCTCGCTCGTACATCTCTTCCATTGTGGCCGCAGTCACGTTCAGGTAGTGCCCTTTGATTTCGCCGGTATCCTCCTGAGCGCGATTGACCGCCTCCATACAGAAGAGCCAGCGGTCACGCCAGCGCATGAAGGGCTGGCTGTTGATATTCTCATCGTCTTTGGTGAAGTCCAGGCCACCCTTGAGGGCTTCATAGACGACACGGCCATAGTTGCGGGCAGAAAGGCCCAGTTTGGGCTTGACGGTTGCGCCCAGCAGTGGGCGACCATACTTGTTGAGATACTCGCGCTCCATGACGATACCGTGCGGTGGTCCCTGGAACGTCATGGTATATTGCAACGGAATGCGCAGGTCTTCAAGTCGCAGGGCTTTAACAGCTTTGAAACCGAACACATTGCCGATAATGGACGAGGTCATATTGGCAATTGAGCCTTCCTCAAACAGGTCCAATTTGTAGGCGATGTAGGCGAGATACTGGTCGGTGCCCGGTACCTGCACCACCCGGTAGCATTTGGCTTGATACTGCTCATAGGCAGTCAGCAAGTCAGTCCAGACAACGGTCCAGGTAGCGGTGGATGATTCACCGGCAACGGCGGCACCCGCTTCGATGGGGTCTACCCCATCCTGGGGGATAACACGAAAGACGGCCAGAATATCAGTCTCAGCAGGCTCATAATCCGGTTTGTAGTAGCCCATCTTGGCATACTCAGAAACACCTGCAACTGTGCGCGATACATTATTTCCACTTGCAGCCATTGGGGGTTTCCTCCTTCTCACATTGCAACATCTTCTTGTTTTCCTACCGTTTGTTTGTGTCCAACACGAGCCAGTCAACACACGTGGCTACTATCTGAGCCATATACTTTTCATACCTGGATAATTTAGGGGAGAGCGCGGTAATGACACTCTTTACCAAATGTGTGCGCTCCCCCAGCAGCATCCCACAAAACAGCGAACGGAGAACCTTCTCTATGAAAGAGCCAGTGAATTACCACGGCGCGGCATTGCCCGCAAGCGTGCGATGCGCTCC
>CAYFVX010000804.1:0-2782 GCA_964346425.1 uncultured Chloroflexaceae bacterium
GCTGCTGCGCTCGGCTGAAGCGGTGGGAGCGGGGGTGCTGCTGTGTAGCCGCGGTACTGCGGATGTGTTCAGCCCCAAGGTTGTCCGCGCCGCAATGGGGGCGCATTTCTCGCTCCCCATCCGTAGCGACCTGCGCTGGGAAGAGCTGGCGGATATGTTGCAGGATGTCTCGCGCATTTACGCCACCAGTGCGGACGCCACCACGCCCTACTACGACGCTGACTGGAGGCAACCAGCCGCGCTCATCATTGGCAATGAAGCCCAGGGTATCAGTACCGCCGGGCTGGCTCTGGCAACCGAAACGATCACCATCCCTATGGTGGGGCAGGCCGAGTCGCTGAACGCGGCCGTTGCCGGCAGTGTTATCATGTTTGATATGCTGCGACAGACAGCCGGGTAGGGGTCGGGGGCAGAGAATGCCGAATGCAGCATTATTCGAGTGATTACTTCTAGTGACTGATGCGATAAAGCGCATTGCAGAAACTCAACACTCAACACTCATCACTCGTCACTGGTATGAAACAACTCTTTGTCCGGACCTTTGCGTCTTTGCGCCTCTGCGTGAGACCCTGCCCGGACGTTACCAACAGAGTTGCGAGCGACACATACGTGGTATTCGTGGTTACTGCTATTCAACAGGAGGGCTTCTCGCACCATGCTTGACGAACTTACGCACATCGAGCAAACGGCACAGCAGGAACTGGCAGCGGTACAAGACCTGGAATCGCTGGCGCAGTGGAAAACTACCTATCTGGGCAAGAGCGGCACACTCACGCGCATCAGCCGCAATATGGGGTCGCTGCCAGCCGAAGAACGTCCCGCAGCAGGACGCAAGCTGAATGAAGCGCGAACGAACCTGGAAGCCGCCTATAGCACGACGGAAAAGCACCTGAAAGCGGCCGCGCGGCAGGCGTCGCTCAGCGAGGAACAGGTAGACGTGACGCTGCCGGGCCGTGCGCCAGAGGTAGGCCACATTCACCTGACCAACCAGGTGCTGCGCCAGGTTATCAGCATTTTTACCGAGATGGGGTTTCAGGTCTGGGAGAGCCGCGAGGTTGAGACCGATGATTACAACTTTGGTCTGCTGAACTTCCCGCCCAACCACCCGGCGCGTGATATGCAGGACACGTTCTATGTGGAAACGCCACCCGACGCGCCCAAAATGGTGATGCGCACGCATACCTCGCCGGGGCAGATACATGCCATGCGCCGCTACGCGCCGGAGCCACTGCGCGTGCTGCTGCCGGGCAAATGCTACCGCAATGAGCAACTGACTGCACGCAGCGAGATTATGTTCCACCAGTTTGAGTTTCTCGCGGTGGGCCGCTCCATCACGCTGGCGGACCTCAAGGGAACGCTGCACAACTTCGCCGAGCGTATGTTTGGCAAAGGGACGCAGGTACGGCTGCGGGCCAGCTTCTTCCCCTTCACCGAGCCGAGTGCCGAGATGGATGTTTCCTGCTTTCTGTGTGGCGGCAAGGGCTGCCGCGTCTGCAAGAAGACGGGCTGGCTGGAGATTGGTGGTTGCGGCATGGTGCATCCCAATGTGCTGCGCAACGGTGGCTACGACCCCGAACAGTTCAGCGGCTTTGCCGGTGGCTTTGGCCCCGAACGCATTGCGCTGATGAAGTATGGCATTGATGATATTCGCTGGTTCCACAGCGGGGATTTGCGCTTCCTGGAGCAGTTTTAGGCCGATACCGCGCTTTCACCCTCTCCCCAACCCCTCTCCCCGCGGTGTAGGGGTTTGCCGCCGGCAAACCCCTACACACCCCTTCCCCCCTTGTGGACTCTGTTGGGAAAGGGGGGGATTGGTTATCAGGTAGGGGTTTGGCGGTGCCAAACCCCTGCCTGGGGCAGGCGAGCCGCCTGCGCTCCCAGGAGTTGGATGGACGTTCCCATCAGAGTCCACAAGGACTCTGTTGGGAAAGGGGGGGATTGGTTATCAGGTAGGGGTTTGGCGGTGCCAAACCCCTGCCTGGGACAGGCGAGCCGCCTGCGCTCCCAGGAGTTGGATGGACGTTCCCATCAGAGTCCACAAGGACTCTGTTGGGAAAGGGGGGGATTGGTTATCAGGTAGGGGTTTGGCGGTGCCAAACCCCTGCCTGGGACAGGGTTTCCCACCAGAGTCCTCTGTGCCTCCGTGTCTCCGTGGTGAAAAGAAACGAGCCATCCGAACCTGGTATTCTCCCCAAAATTCCCCAAAATTTTTGCGCCACAGGCGCACTTCTCACGGTTTCCCCACCACGTTTTTGCTGGTTACCAAAGGACAAAAAGACAAAAAGACAAAAAGACAAAAAGACACAAGAACACATGTTCAGGAGAACAAACGGGCGAGACGGACACCGTCGCCGCCGTAGTCGTAGCCGGCGAGGGAGACGTAGCGCGACGAGCAGCGTAAGAACGAATGTTCAAAAAACCACGATCCACCCCGTAGCACGTGCCTGTTCCCTGTTTTCTGTGTTTCGTCTGTGTCGACCGGCAGTTCTTCCGCCGATGGATACGCATTATACTCTATGAATGGCGTTGCGCAAAATTCCCAGACATTGCCTGCCATATCTTCGGCCCCGCAGTCCGCGCTGCCGTGCGGAAAAATGCCGACAACAGACGTGCTCCCGATGCCACTTTGTTTGCTGTTGCCTCTGAGCGTTGCCAGATGGTGTTCTTGCGGATTGTCAGGCAATTCAGGAGCCTCGTTGCCCCACGGATAGGTGCGTTTCTCTACACTCAGGTCTGCCGCGGTCAACCGCACCGGGTAGGCAGCCGCCCGTTCCCATTCTGG
>CAYFVX010000805.1:0-2769 GCA_964346425.1 uncultured Chloroflexaceae bacterium
TACCAATGGTATATTTGTAGGTTTTTTCCATCTCAATGCGCATCCCGTGGGCATGGGGGCAGATTCCGCGGTTACAAACCGCGGCTACGATTCCCAACGGGGTTCTTGCCACCGAAAAAGTCTCCCCATGTGAGGCTCCCCCGATCCCCCGCTCTAACACTACTCGTGCGCCAGCACCGCCCGCACACTCACACGGGAAGCGTTCCAGGCCGGCAGAAAACTTGCCATCGCCGCCATCAGCAAGATCACGCCGAGCCAGAGCCAGAGGCCCATCGAAGAAAAGGCAAACGAGAGCGTCGTGCCCATCAGCGTCGTGCCGACCGTGCCGATAAGCAACTGGCTCATGGGAAAGGAGAGGGCCGCCGCCAGTCCCCAGCTCATCAAGCCAAGCAGTATCCCTTCCAGCATCACCACCTGCAACACCCGCCCGTTCGACGCGCCTATCGCCCGCATCACGCCGATTTCGCGTGTGCGCTCAATCACATTCAGGCTCATCGTGCCTGCCAGCCCCAGACCACCGACTGCCGCCACCACCAGTGCCATTGCCAGCAGTGCGCCAATGATGATCGAGAAGAACATCTGGCTGGTCGCACGGTTCTCATACGTATACGTCATGCCGCTGATGCCGATGCTGCGCCGTTTGAGATAGTTGTCCAGCTCTTTGCCCACAGCAGTGACGAATGCTTCATCCGTGCGTGTTGTGCGCACAACCACCGTCTGCGTTTTATCCACCTCGCCGGTGACACGTCCATAGTAATCAAATGGCGTATACGCATTCTGCATTCCCTGCAACGTCACCATCACGCCAACGATGCGCCAGCGTTTCTCCTGCCCATCTATCGACAGCACGATGGGGTCGCCCAGGCTGAGGTCGGGATTATTCTTCATCACATCCACACTCACTACCAGCGCATTCTGGTCTTGCGGCAGCAGCCAGCGTCCCCGCACAATCTCCGGGTTCATCATCCGCGTATCGGCGGGTACACCAATCAACTGGAATGCGGTCCCTTCCGTGCCATCCGCGTAGACGCGGCGGGTTGATGTGCCAATCCAGCCCTCGGCCTTTTCCACACCCGACACCCGTTCCATCAAACGGGTTACGTGGTCGGCGCGTTCGGCCCGCTCCAGGTTGATCATCAGATCGAAGCCATTGAGTGAGACGAGTATATCATCCAGCGTGCGGTTGAGTGAAGCGTTCACGCTGAACACTGCCATGAAGATACCACCGCCAAGCGTAAGCGTTATCAGCGTGAGCGCAACCCGCCCCTTGCGGCGCACCGTATTGCGCAGCGCAAGCAGCCAGGGACGGCGCAGGATTGCCGTCACCCGGCGGAAAAATGCCGCAATGGGCTGCCCGATGTGGCGCGAGAGCCAGCCCTTGCCGCTATTCTGCTGGATGCCATCACTCTCAAGAGCCTCACGGATGGTGATACGCGTTCCCTTCCAGACCGGCCACAGCGAAGCCAGCAACGGCACAAGCATACTCACCACTGCCTGCACGAGGATGATCGCCGGTGGCACGCTGACCGCAGTGGGTGGGTCAAAGTTGAAAAAACCCATCACCAACCCGACAAAGCCCCCGACGGCTGGCGGCGTGAGCAGCAACGCCAGCAGAAACGCCAGGATACCAAAACCGAGCACCAGCAGCAGATACATCCCCATAATCTGCCGCGGACGTGCCCCGATAGACTTGAGAATACCTATCTGGCGTGTCTGCTGCGCCAGCAGTGCGGCGATAGTATTCGTTACCAGGAAGCCGCCCAGAATGATAGAGAGCACTGCCAGCATACCCATCAGCGCAGTGATACCGGAAACGAAGTCGTTTGCCCAGTGCTGGCCCGGTTGCGGCACATTGGGAAAGCCCGGATCGCGCCCCGATTTCTGGAACTTGTCATACACCTCACGCGCAATGGCCTGATTGTGCTCAAGGTCGCTGTTATTGCCGCTGAAGCGCAGTTGCAACTGGGTATGCTGCCGCTTTGCCCCCAACCATTCGAGCGTATCGTAGTCTATATAGCCATACGCCATATTCATCATGCTGCTGGGAGCCTGCGCCAGGTCGCGTACCGCACCGGCAATGCGGATGACGCGCTGTTTGCCATCGGGCCGCTCCAGTAGGATGGCATCGCCTACCTCGGCGTTGATTTTGCCTTCGCCAAAACCCAACCCCGAACGCTCTACCAGCATCGTTTTGTCCGGTGGCGGCCACGCGCCACGCAGTGGCTCAAAGGTGGCTATCTCCATCTCTTCATAGTCGGGCAGCGCGATAAGCTGCATATCCATCCAGCGGTCGTGGCCTGTCTGTGCCCGCACGCTGATGGCCGCCTGTGCTTCGGCACTCGCCACACCATCCATATCGCGCACGGCTTCTACCAGCGAGTCCTGGAAGCCATCTTGCTCTGATACGGAGATGATGGCGTGGGCTGGTTTTGTGGCGAGATATGCCTGGGTCATCTCGCGCGAGAGGGTCGTTTGCGCCCCGCCAATCACGCCGACAGCAAACACGCCGACGAAGATGGAGAGTACCACCAGCAGCGTGCGCGTCTTGTTGCTCCACAGGTCACCGAGCACCTTCTTCCAACGTGGGCGCAGCAACGTTGCGGTGGGCAAGAGCGGCCGCATTGTATCGGCAATGGTCGCTTTCATCTTTTGGGCTCGGCTAAACATACAAACCTCCTCTGTATCCTCTGCATCTCTGCGCCTCTGCGTTTCATCTCATACCAGGTTCGGATGAAGAATGAAAAAAAACTGCCCGAATCTTTGCCCGGA
>CAYFVX010000806.1:0-2768 GCA_964346425.1 uncultured Chloroflexaceae bacterium
GGTTTGCGAGGAACCAGTCGTTTCAGGTAATTCTCTTCATCCTTCGTCAGCAGTTCTGGCTCTTGCTCGCTATAGAAATCTATTGTTGCCTGTCCAAGATTAAATTTCTCCCGCTTTAACCCATCAAAGAGGAGACTTATTTCTTCCCATTCACAATGTGCCAGAGCCTCAGCTTCATTGTTCCACCCAGGATCAGCGTCTATGAATGCCTGGATAGTGGCGTGGTGTTGCTGGGGAATATCATCCCGAACTTTCTTAAAGGCATCTTGCAGATCATCCCTATTGAGGATAATAGCGGACGGAGTACGTTTGCGTAAAAAGCAAGCCTGCTTTTTTTGTGCTCTATCGTAGAATTCTCTCCACTTTGAGTACCAGCCGCGTACTTTCTCATTGAGTTTCTGTTCAAAATAGCGAGAATCTTTCGGGAGCTGGATGGCTGGAAGAACTTTCCCAAGAGCAACAATAACCGGTTCCCCCTCATCTTGAATAGCCACCCTGGTTTGCATAACATACTCTGCAAACTGGTCAAGGGTATAAAAAGGAATCTCTTGTAACCCTTGCAGAGCTTTTGTCCACCATCTGGTATGCTCCTCAATAAGAGGAAGCTCCTGTGCAGCAATCTGTACCCAGATATCGGGCTGGCTCAATAATTCAGATGCTCCTATAGGAGTTATCTCTTTCAGAGATTGTTCTTCATCGCTCCCCGTGCTGGCTATCAAGAGTGCCTGCTTTTCACACCGTTTATTTCGCAAGCTCGTGGCACGTTCATTGGTTAATATCTCTTCAGGAAGAGCTTGATTAACCAGAAATTGTTCTGGTAGCTTTATTTCTATGAGAGTTGACAGAGAAACATCATCCAAAATACACCGTGCTATGGCAGCCATGTTTTCAGGAGAGAAACCATCTAATATGAATCGAGCTGTGCCTGCTTCCGTATCTTCAGGAGCAAGGGATTCTTGAAGATAGGTTGCAGCAACTTTTCCTATCAGCTCAGCACGAGATATCATGAACTCCTCCCTCTATATGGATTTTCAACATAGGCACATGCATCAGACAAGCGACGGAGCATTCCCAAACTGTTCAACCGCTGCTCTAAACGACGAGAATTTTTTTGGAATGCTTCTTTATCATAGCCAGTGGTAGGCAGCACCGCCTTTGCTTCCCGGTCTCCAAAAACAAAACCATAGCGACGATAGAGATGTGCAAGAAATTCGCCAAACTCCATACGTTGTTGTACATTGGCAAGAATCAACGTCTTGAGCAAATTATCTGTTGGGGCATATCGAAGCCACTTTGTTGAACGTTTGGATATGAGACCAATGCTACTTCCATACCTCTGGTGGACATGAGCAACATGAATCTTATGACGCTTTTCAGCTTCAGAACGGAGCGTGGCAAGAAGATTATCAGGATTGCTGGCTCCTTCATAATCTTTCCTGCTATCAGGCCACCAGACCCGTTTTTTCAGGATATCAATGCATGTCACAAAAGCCTCTGGTTCAGACAACGCGCTTTGCCATTCTTCCGAATGTTCTATATCGTCAAGCAATGCGTTGACGGCACGATGAGACAGCGTGTTATTGGTTTGATAGCTTTCGATAGACTGTTCTCGCACCAGTGTCTTTTTAGGGGCTACGACTTCACAGACCAGCATAGGACGTTGATCGTGCTGACACCACTGTGCTGCAACATTCAGGTGATACAGAAGAATATGGAAGGTCCCCAGTGTCACCAGATGAGGAAAGGCATCAAATGTCGGTAACTGAAGCTGAAAAATATGGAGCCAATCTTCAGCCAGGGCATCAAAAGAAGGATGCTCCTTATAGGGGAGATAGCTGTTTCCTCGTCTGGTTGTGTCATCGTCTTGTGGTTGCAGGAGTTCCAACAAGACATCCCATTTATTCCGGGTCGTAAACAGGTTTTCGATATATGGTCGGAGTTCTGCGCCCTGCCTTGAACGGCATAGCATCATGTAGAGCAGGTGTCCAGTACGCCCAAAATAAACGTGTTCAGTCGTTCCCTTTGGATTTAAGTCATCGTAGATACCATGTGGGCCAAACGGAAAAATAAATCGTGATGTCCAGCGTTTGTTGCTCTCACTTTCAATAGCAGAACTTTGGAGCACCGCAACCAGTCTGGCGAAGTCATGGAAAGAATGAAACCGGTTTTTCAGATAGGAGAAATTCCGGTTTGTCACAAACGCCGCATTGTTTTCCATCCATTTTAGCCAGTGGGTCCAGGCAGCGTGGTTATCTGCATATGTCTCGGCAATAGAGAATAATTGCTCATTATTGAAAAGGATATTTCGTAGAAAGGAACGCTTATAGGGTTTGAAGTGGAGAGAATGTAACTGTTCTTGCTCATCAAGTAACCGTCCTTCACGATGACAGGCTTCGGCCACCGTCAAGAACTCCAGAAAGATTAACCAGGGACTCTGTTTTCCGAAAATGCGATGTCCCCAGATTTGTTCATCTACCCACATGGCAACATCGTGGTCGTTGGGTTTTGGACCTGGCACTAACGAGAGGGTATCAGGTATCATAATTTACCTCTATAGTATCGTCTTTTACAGTACCGTTATCATCCAGGGTGAAAAGGTTGAAAGAAAGATGTGTTTCATCTTCAAGACAGGACATTCCTGATTCTGTTCGTTGTTTAAGCGCAGTCAGGAGTTGGCTTTTGAAAGCCAGAATATCTTCATAGCATTCCCTTGAAAAACTCCCTGGTAAAGTCCCGTCTGCAACGCGGCAGAGGAATTCGTAACGCAC
>CAYFVX010000807.1:0-2760 GCA_964346425.1 uncultured Chloroflexaceae bacterium
CGAAGAGCCGTCTGGTAGCTCCATGCCAGAGATTTCTATGGTTTAGGAACTATTCTCATACCAATCTCCTGGAATCAGGGTAAACAGGAATGGTTTCGTCTTGCTATGTGTTAATAATAGCATAGCAAACAAGCTATCGGCAAACCCCAATAACCCATTGATACACTTGATAAGCTCACCCGCTACACCCACGTCATCGCCGGCCCCGGCCTGTCTCCCCGCGTTTGCAAGACAGCCCTGGCAATCGTATGGGCCGCCTTTGGGCGACCAAACGCCCTGGCGTGGTCACGCAACGTATTCAGCCGCTCCGTATCGTTCAATATCTGCTCCACCACAAAGGGCACCATCTCCGCCAGTCGCACCTGCACGCCGGCCCCCACACCCACAACATAATCTGCATTCCAATGCTCCTGCCCCGGTATCGGGTCCAGAATAAGCATTGGTGTCTGGCGAGCCATCACCTCACTGACAACCAGACCACCAGACTTGGTGATTACCAGATCGCTCAGGGCAACGATATCATCCAGATTGTCTACATAGCCCAGAACACGCAGATCAAGCGTCGAGCTGCTTTGCAGGTCGGAGAGGCGTTGCTGCAGGTCGGCGTTTCGTCCCGCCACAATGATAAGCGTGCCATGAATCTCCCGTTCCAGCAAATCCTGAATAATCCAGCGCACCCGTTCTTCCGAAAGCGCACTGCCGATAAGCGTCACCACCGGCTGCTGTTCAATTTCGTAGACTCGCCGCAGGTGGCTCTGGTCTTTCGGCTGCGTAATCGCCGGATCCACCGGAATACCAGCCACCGCAATAATCTGCTCACTCGCCCCCCGTTCCACCAGCATCTTGCGTACCAGCGGCGTGGCGACAAAATAGCTATCCACCACCGGCGACACCCATTTCGCGTTGCCGGTATAATCCGTGACGACACAGAAGACCGGCTGTGCAAGCTTGCCCTGACTACGATACTCTGTCAGAATAGGCAACGGTTGGAAATGTGTGCAGACGATAGCATCTGGTTGGTACGATACGATCAAATTGTGCAGACCGGTTACCGCGGTACGGTCCAGAAAAACGCGCATATCTTCAAGAATGCGATGCTGGTCCTCCTGCGTCTTGTCGGTCAACTTATAGGCATATTCCCAGAGTTGCGGGGCTTTCTCGGAAAGCTCTTTGTAAAAATCGCCATACAGTTCGCGGTAGAATGAAGGACCATAGTCCAGCGTATTCTCCACCCGAACATCAGCCACCCCCTGGTGGCGAAAAGCTTCTGCCAGCCCATAGGCAGCACTACGATGTCCGCTACCAGATGAAGCGTAAAGAAGAAGTATCCGTGACATAAAAAATCTCCTGACGGGCCGCAGAACCATCTGCCACGCCCGTGTATTATACCAGTGACGAATGATGAGTGATACCAGGTTCGGATAAATAGTTTCTTTTTACCACGGAGACACGGAGGCACAGAGAGAACAGGGTTTCCCCTTCTCTCTGCCCGAATCTTGGCATTCTTGGCGTCCTGGCGGTTTCTCTCACTCTTCAAACGTATCTGGTATGATGAGTTCTGCCCATATGTCCGTCTCTTTCGCGGCAAAACCCGCCCGGCTGCTGCGCGGTGGATGCATCTCCTGGAGGAAGCTCTGGGGTAAAAGTCATTATCCAAATTTCGTATCGTGTGTTCTCATCCCAGAACCCTATACCCTATTTACCGCTGGCATTCCCCCATGCCCGTATGGTATGGGTCTCCTGCTCATGCCCGTGCCAGTAGCGCAACAACTGCTGCTCCTGCTCGTATTCATAGCGACCGTCCGTCACTTCAATACCGTAGCCATTGGAAAAATGCAGGGCTGGCAAAAAAATCTCGGTTGGCATCTGCACCGTTGGGTCGTGGCGAAACGTATAGCTGAACGTGCTGCGCCGCATATTGAACTCCATATGCAGCGGCTCGCCAGCGGTACGGACTGGATAAGGACGCACCACAGCGCGGAGCGCACGTCCGCCGGCATCTGTCCCATCCTGGCTCCTTTGCTGGTCGCGGCTAAAGATGGACAGGTCTTCCGTATTCCACAGGTCGCCCCGCTTGTTGGAATTATCAGACGTGTAGTTCCAGAGTGTGCCATTGAGCAGATTGGCTTCCAGCGCACGGAAGGTGGCATCCAGTGCCCATTCCTGCATCGTAAACCAGTTCAGCCGATAATTGAGCTTGCCAGGCATATTGAACGAAGTGCCAAACTCACCGATGAGCGTGGGCACATCGCCCATACGCTCTTTACTGGCCTGCTTGATATTCGCCAGTTGCCCCGCAAACATACGATGCACATGCTTGCTGCCGAAGACCAGTTTGCCCGTCCAGATATTCATATTCAAGAACGGAAAGAACAGCCGCAAAAAGAGGGTGGCAATATCATACCAGTGCGAAGCATGCACAATATTGGGCGCATCCTCTGCGCTCCAGACCGGCATCTCCAGCCGCGGAACATTCTCCACAAACATGAGGGCATCCGGCTCAATCGTGCGGATTTCGCGGGCAAATGTATTGACGAAGGGCCGCAGATAATCCCGACCAAAATCAACACGATACGGCTGCCCATCGCGCATAACGTGGGTAAAATGGTGTGGGCGCAGCAATCGTGGTTCATCGTTGCTATCCAATTCCCAGACGCCCTGGCTGCGCCAGAGACATTCATGCCCCTTCAGCCAGGCACTTATGCCGTGCGGATTGAGCACCACCCGCCCCGTCTCGCGGATGCCGGACAGTCCAAGCCC
>CAYFVX010000808.1:0-2753 GCA_964346425.1 uncultured Chloroflexaceae bacterium
TCGCAGACATTACCAAATGAGCAGATGACTGTTGCCACGCTCAAACAGACGCTCCAGGAGCACCACCCGCAGCAAGTGCCACCAGAGCAGGTGCGGCTGCTGGCCGATATACCGGCGGGTATAGAGCAGGAACTACGCAAACAGAGCGGCACCTCCCATACAGCCCACGCTGGCATGGAACTGGAACGGCTCATCGGCGACCTGCCAGATAAGCACCACCTGGAAGTACAATTCACCCGCCCTATGCTGACGGTGGAAGCCATTGCCCGCACGCACCGCCTGGTGCTGCTGGGCGAGCCAGGCGCGGGCAAGAGCACCGTCTTGCGCTACCTCGCGCTACTGCTGGCACAGCGCATCCGCCAGCAAACCGCCACCATCCCCGGCTGGCCCGACGACCACCTGCCGGTGCCCATCCTCGTCCCGCTGGGGGCGGTGGCAGACAGGCTCAAGCAGCAGGCAGATGGCGACGCAGGGCGGGCACTCTGGCAGGTGCTTGGCGATGTGCTGGATGGCGAGCAGGCTATCCGCGCCGGCTTGCGCGACTACCTCAAGCCGGCTATCCGCAACGGCGGCGTATTGCTCCTGTTTGATGGGCTGGATGAGATCCCCACCAGCGGCGACAACCCGCGTGCGCAGGTGGCGCACGCGCTGTGCCGTTTTGCCTGTGGCGATGCCCCAAAAACGCCGATCGTGGTGACCAGCCGCGTGCTGCCCTACTACACGCAGAGCGACTGGCAACTGCCTGCGGATGAAGATTGGCAAGTACGCACCATTCAACCGCTGGCCTTCGGGCAGGTGCGCCAGTTTGTGCAGTTGTGGTATACCGAGCTGGCAAACCGTGATGAAGAAATAGGCACAGCGGAAGCCGCCAGCCGCACCGACGCGCTCATCACCGCGCTGGAAGGACACCCGCGCCTGCAGCAGCTCATCCGCTCGCCGCTGCTGCTGACCATGCTGGCAATCCTGCACGGCAACAAAAACGAACTGCCCGATGACCGCGTGGTGCTCTATGAAGAGAGTGTGCAACTACTGCTGGAACGCTGGGAACCCGAACGCACCATCCTCATGCGTGTGCGCCACCAGGGGTTGCTGGAACGGCTGGCTCCCCCCACCCTGCGCCTGGAACAACTCCGCGAGCAACTGCACCAGCTCGCCCTGCAGGTGCATACGCGACCGCCCGGCGACGATGGGCGCGGCGCACTCAACCGCTATGAATTGACGGGGCGTATGCTGGACTTTTTCACCAACCTGCGCTGCGATGACCCGGCGGCAAAGGTAGCCATCTTCATCCAGGCATTGAACGAAGAGGCCGGCCTGCTGGTGGCGCGTGGCGACGATGCCTATGCCTTCCCGCACCTGACCTTCCAGGAATATCTGGCCGCCTGCGGACTGGCTGACCTGGATGATATGGTTGAGCAAGCCTATGCCTGCTGGAGCGGCAGCGATGCCGACCGCTGGCGCGAGGTGTTGCTACTCTTCATTGGCCGCTTGCGGCAGCGTGGCTCGCTCTCCATCAAACGGGACGCGCTGGACTGGCTGAAGCAACTGCTGACAAAGAAAAACGGGCGGCACCCCAAACCCCCCGCGCAACGCCACCGCGATACCGTGCTTGCCGCACTGAGCTACCGCGAACTCGGCGCAGAAACCACGCTGAACAACCTGACTAATGTAAATATCAAAACAAAAATCGAACAACCGCTGCGTACTGCCATCCTTGAGTTGCTGGCAGAACGCGACAGTGGCATCGTTGTGGCGGACCGCGTCGCTGCCGCTCACATCCTCGGCACGCTCGACGACCCGCGCCTGCTCGACCCCACCACCGGCGATGCGCCCACTGGCGGCTACTGGTGCCATGTTGCAGCGGAGACGTTCTGGTTTGGCGACGACCGCGAAGAGGAACTACGCCAGATGCACCTGGACTACCCCTTCAACATCGGCCGCTACCCGGTCACCAACGCCGAATATGCCCGCTTTCTTAACGACAGAGGATATGAGGACAGATGGTGGTGGACAAAACAGGGATGGCAGCAAAAAGAAGAGGAAAACTGGACAGAGCCACGCTGGTGGAATGACCCCAGCTTCAACAACCCCTCCCAGCCGGTCGTCGGCATCTCCTGGTACGAGGGTGCCGCCTATTGCGCGTGGCTGACCGCGCAAGGGCATGCGCACGGCTGGTTGCCTACTGAAGAGGAAATCCGCCTGCCAACCTCGCTGGAATGGGAACGCGCCGCCCGCCACACCGACCAGCGGCCCTACCCGTGGGGCAGTGCCGAACCAACCATCGAGCACGCCAACTCTGGCAGAACAGGCATGGGGGCAACCACACCGGTCGGCTGTTTCCCGCGTGGCGCGGCAGAATGTGGTGCGTTGGATATGGCGGGCAATGTGATGGAATGGATGGCAACCTCAGATAATGCACCGGCTGAGCAAACGCCCCGGCGGGATTTTGCCCCTCGTGATGGGGTATTACAAAGTTACAGTGAATGGAATGATGAAGGTTTAGAACGAATGTTCTGTGGCTCCCGCGGCGGGGGCTACGCCGACGACTGGTACGACTTCAACGGGTTCCGTCTGCTGCGGCCCCTCGCTCATCCGAACAATAGTTCTGATTTCTGAATCCTGATTCCTGGCTTCTGAATACTGAATCCTGCGTTGCATGCGCAATGTGGAGGAGCATGGAATGGGAGGAGGTGGCAGGCCATAGGCGTCAACGTAACGGGTATTCCAACACGCTTTCACCCTCTCCCCAACCC
>CAYFVX010000809.1:0-2752 GCA_964346425.1 uncultured Chloroflexaceae bacterium
GGCAGGCGAGCCGCCTGCGCTCCCAGGAGTTGGACGGACTTTCCCATCAGAGTCCCCTTTTGGAGTGGGGGTATAGTTTTTGCGGCGAAGCTGCAAAAATCATACCCCAAATAAAAAACCAGAGGGCCATGAAACTATCTTTTGCACAACGCTCAACAAATAACCCCGTGCTCGCTGCGCTTGCCGCACTTTTGCTGGGGCTCCTGGCCGGCACAGCAGCGGCTTTTGGCCCCCTCTACGCCGTCGCTGGCCTGCTGGCTCTCGCAAGCGGCTACGCGCTGATGACCAGCACCAGCATGGGCATCATCTTCACCATTGCCGTCATCACGCTGTTGCCTTTTGGCACCCTGCCCTTCAAGGCAATAATTACGCCCAACTTTCTTGAGCTTACCCTGGCTGGCGTGACGATGGTCTGGGTGCTGCGCCTGCTCGCCCGTAGCGACACGTATGACCTGCGGCTCACTCCGCTCGGATTGCCGATTCTGGCATTTCTCGGTTTCACCTTCTTCTCCCTCGTCCTGGGCGCAAAAGGTATTCCGGATACGCTCACGCTCCATAACTACATGAAGTTTGTCCTCGGCGTGCTCTTCTTCTTCACGATAACCAATTGCGTGCGCACCCACGAGCAAGCACGCCTGGCTATACGCGCGTTCATCCTGGCTGGTGGCCTGGCGGCTCTGGTAGGGCTGCTGCTCTATTTGCTCAATGATGAAACTGCGCTACGCCTGCTCGTCACGCTTGGACGCATTGGGTATCCTACCAGTGGTCGCGTGCTCCGCTATGTTGAAGATGACCCGGAAGGGTTGGAACGCGCTATCGGCACTTCCGTAGACCCGAATAGCTATGGTGGGATGCTCGCGCTTATCATTGCGCTCACCGCTGCGCAGATTTTCGTCCGCCGTCCGCCGCTGCCGCGTTCCCTGCTGGTCGGTATTATGGTCCTCATGACAATAACGCTGCTCCTCACATTCTCACGTGCGGCGCTGATTGGCCTTGTTGCCGCCGCGATGTATCTGGCGACTCTACGCTACCGCCGCCTCTGGTGGGCGATGATAGCGGCTGGCCTGCTGGGAATTGCGTTCCTGTTTAGCCTGGGCATGGCAGCCGAGTTTGCTCAGCGTTTTTCCGAAGGCATCCAGTTTCAAGACCAGGCGCAACAAATGCGGCTGGCCGAGTTTCGGAATGCCATCAATATCATCAAAGCCTACCCGGTTTTTGGTATCGGCTTTGGTAGCGCACCGGAAATAGATATGGTAGCCGGTGTGAGCAGTATCTACCTCACCATTGCCGAACGCATGGGTATCACCGGCTTACTGGCATTCCTGGCTATCGTCGGTGGCTGGTTTGTGTACTCCCTGCGTGCGTTGCCCACTCTGGATGATGAACGGGCTGCCTGGGTGCTTGGCACACAGGCCGGCATTGTGGCTGCACTGGCAGTGGGTCTGGCCGACCATTACTTCTTCAATATTGAGTTCAGTCATATGGTGGCACTCTTCTGGGGGTGTATGGGGCTGGGGGCAGCAGTGGTGCAGAGTGATGAGTAATGCCACGTTCGTGTGATTGCTTATGAAACGCAGAAATGACATTGTCCATACCCTGGGTATCACACATCCAGCTCATCCCGCATGAGCTGGTCGGCGGTGACCTCGAAGATGTCCGCCAGACGGATGATGAGCCGTGCATGCGGCATTTTCACGCCCCGTTCAATACGGCTCAAATGACTTCTGGCAAAGCCGAGCAGGGCTGCCAATTCTTCCTGGCTCATGCCTTTGCGTTCGCGCAGTTTTTGCAGTTTCTCGCCAAATCGTTGCATAGGTTCGCCTGGTTCAGTGTTTCAGTGGTAACTGTTCACATTCACGGGAAAACAGAGATGGCGCAGGCAATGTATGCCATTCGTGCTATTCGTGCTATTTGTGGTTCCAGTCCTGCCCGAATCTTTGCGCCTTTGCGCCTTTGCGAGAGGCCCTTCGCCCACTTCTGAACAATTACTTTCAGCGCAGGAATTGACAAACCGCGCAGTCAATGCTACTATATTCCTGGCACCTATAGGTGACTATAATACCAGATAAAAGGCCCCCCGTGCTGGATACCGCCAGCACAGGGAAACAAAGATTGTGTGGTTTTCTACAAACCAACCCTTATTGTACCAGATATTTGCAGGCAGGCGTTGAAGCGTTGAAGCGTTGGAGCGTTGGAGCGTTGGAGCGTTGAAGCGTTGAAGCGTTGTGCATATCTGGAAGGAGGAAAGATAGTGGTATGAGTACGTATTCGGTTGAGCAACTGCTGACGATATGGAAGCAGGAGAATATGACGGCAGAGCAGGCGGTGGGGCATCTGTTGCAGCATCTCGCGCTGGTGTATGAGCGGGTGCGCGTGCTGGAGCGGCGTCTGGCGGCGGCGGCCACCGACCGCAATAAGTCCGCGGCGGAGCCAGCAAACGCGCACGAGTAGCCTTTGCTGGCTGTTGGGGATTTCCGGGCAGGACCTCACGCAAAGGCGCAAAGACGCAAAGGTGCGGGCAGGAGAGAAGAGGATTGTTCCCAGCTCACATGGGGAGAGCTTTTTCGGTGGCAGTAAGAACCCCGTTGGGAATCGTAGCCGCGGTTTGTGACCGCGGGTTCTTCCCACATGTGACGTTTCTTTCGCGGCTCCAAGCCAGATTTTTTGTCGGAGAGAAACGTCACATGAATCGTGGCTACAGCGGCTACAAGACTCTGTTGGTCCATGTGGTTTGGGTGATAAGGTAGGGGTT
>CAYFVX010000810.1:0-2752 GCA_964346425.1 uncultured Chloroflexaceae bacterium
ACCACAGTGTCGACAGCATAATGCTGGCTCTAGCTCTACCTTCTCAAGCAAATCCATCACCCTGGCACGTTTCTCCTCTGCCTTGCCTTTGTCATAGTTTTTGAGCAACATGGCGAAGGGTTGCGACATTTCCGTAAAGGATGGTTCATGTTCCAGAACCACGCGCTCGGTACCCGGTGCCATGCGGGTCTCGCCCAATTCGGCATGGAATTTATGTTCACACTGTGGGCAGGTCAGAGGGATGTATGCAGTCGTCAGACGCTTTTCAGCTATCACTGGCGAGCGAAAAATGGGGGTACGATGGGTACAACCAGGTGCCTGGCATGGACCATGCTTTGCCCAGAAGGTATAGATAATCTCTGCTCCCTGCCATTGATAGCGGCTCCGTTGTGCAGGGTCAAGATCGAGCGGATCAATCGTGGCTGGTTTGCCCGTTATGGTGTCTAGCCAGTATCCGCGATGCCCGCGCGGACAGGTTGTCGTATAGAACGGCTGGACCAACGGTTTGACTTCTTTTTCTATGGCATCAAAGAGCGCACGCACCTGCTGTGGGTCGCTACAAGCCAGCTCATTCTTTGTCACGAACCAGGCGACAGGGTTGAGGTCTATACCGCTCATCTGAAACCCAAGCCGTGCTCCCTCCACCATTGTGGTGCCACCGCCCATAAAAATATCCAGCACCCGCAGTTTTTTGAAATTGCCCGCTTTCTGGTGATTGGCATAGTAGTAGTCCCATACCCATTTGGATGCACGAGCGGGTTGTTCCGCAGCACCATCGGGGGCCTTCAGCGCAGCCGCAATCAGCATGCTCCGAAAGACACTCGACCGTCGCCGTGCCCACCATTTCGACATCTGGTAAATGGGTTTGCCTGCATTGCCCTCCAGGTTAGAGAGTGCATTGATATTGAGGATAGGAAAATCTATCTCCAGACAGGTTTTAGAACGATCAGGGTCGCTGAAATCTGGCACTGGCAGACGAATAGCCTTGCCCAGATTGGGCGGCCTGTAATCATCATGGTTCTTCAACTTGTGTGATTCCGATTCTAGCTCTTGATGCACTTGCTCGTCATCGTTATCGGGAAACATAGGAGTTGATGACATGGCGTTTCTTGTGATACTTCTCTGCGTTACGTCACTGGCGGCAGTTCAACAAATGGCACGGCTATTTCAAGCAAACTGAGGCCACCATGACAGAGCGACGGGAAGCCTCCCTGCACTTTCCACTTCTTTTGTCCTATGACGACATGGTGGTTATTTGCGGTCAATACGAGTGGTGGCATTGTATGATGCTCCCAGGGTTGGGCATCGGGTTTCATCCGCGATGCACCAAACAGTGTGCGGAGTGCATCACTGGCAGTACGTTCTTTTTCTTCCGTCGAAAAAAGTGTTGCATCTGCATAACCGTGGTCAGATGTAATAACCAGTCGTCGTCCCTGTCGCAACCGATTGACCAGATTCCAGAAACCATCTTCTTGCAAGCGTTTTGCTGCCTTGTAAACCGTTTCAGGAGCCTTTTTATGAACATGTATCATGTCGTCCAACCAGGTGTGCCAGAGCAGCACATGCTGCTCATAGGGGATAGTTGTGCTACAATCTTCAAAGGGTATTGACTCGACATGGGTGTATACCTGGTCAGTTTTCCAGATAAAACTTGCAGGAGCATGATTATCTTTCAGGCTACCACGGGAAGGAACCCCCAGTGCCTGGGCAAACTGGTTGGTATCGGATGGAACCTCTGCGCCCGTAACCCGTATTGCCAGCGGGGATATTTCACGCTCTTGCATTGCCTGCAACATGGCTGGCAATTCACGCAGCGACAATCCATCGAGAATAAGGACTGCTCGTCCGTTGAATGTGTTTTCTGACCACCACTGCTGCAATGCCAGTGCAGTACGCGGTGCGGTTTGTTGATAATTTTGCCACAAATCCCAGGCACTTTCTGCCAATAACCGATCTGGAGCAACCGTTTCATGATGCAATTTCTTGGGGGACAGGTCTGGATTGTTCAAGACTATATCCTTGAGCCGATCAAAGATATCCTGCCAAGTCTCTGCTGCCGGGCGATTTTTATATATCAGATCAACCCACGGGCAAGAGTCCAAATTCATGATATGTTCTCCTCACTATAGGACACTTCCAATATAGCCCGTAGTGCAGAAGGAAGACGCTGTAATATCTGTTTCATTTGCGCCACACTGACATCCGTAAATTCAATTTTCGCGTTGCTCAGCACGGTGTCGGAAGGAATGTCCCAGCGTTCAAAACTGCTGGAGAGATTGATACCAGTTCCAGGCTCATTGGAACGCTGCGTCTGCTGTCTGGGTACGCCGGCAGCAGGAGTTTGTTCCTCTCCCGCCTCAGTTGGGAATGGTATACTCCCGCTTAGTGGGTTAGCAGCAGGCACGGGAGAAAGCTCAGGACGATCTTCATTGATAGCCAGGTTCGTTGTCCTGGCGGTACCAATACTGGAACCAGACGGGGTATTCGATGCAACGACGGGTGAAGGATATACTGTCTCTTGCACCGTTCCTGGTGGCGGTACCGTTGGCTGAGCAGGCACCGTCGTCTGAGGTTGCGGAGTCTGTCCTGTCACGGTGGAACCACCGGCGGCAGATGATGGTTCCAATACCATCCGCCGCCGTTCATTGCCGGTGCGGAAAACCTTTGCATTGGAGCGTAAAGACTGTAAAGCCTCTTGATCGCTGGAGTGCTCCGGGAGTCTCCCGTAGCGTGTACCATCAACATTGAGCCA